>NZ_JAPPTP010000090.1:0-306 GCF_027587155.1 Vibrio sp. T11.5 | reverse complement strand
TCTTTCACAGAAATGATTCTCAAGATGGGGCTATAGCTCAGCTGGGAGAGCGCCTGCCTTGCACGCAGGAGGTCAGCAGTTCGATCCTGCTTAGCTCCACCATTCTTGACGTCTTCCACAAGACGAAAAACTCATGTGGGCGATTAGCTCAGTTGGGAGAGCACCTGCCTTACAAGCAGGGGGTCACTGGTTCGAGCCCGGTATCGCCCACCATCTTTAAGCGTACTTAGTAAGTGCTTTTAAAAATGGTTACTTCATGAGAAGTGATTAGCTCTTTAACAATTTGGAAAGCTGACGAATAACAAC
>NZ_JAPPTP010000009.1:0-198593 GCF_027587155.1 Vibrio sp. T11.5 | reverse complement strand
AGTGGGGCCAGGAATATAAACTGGCTCCAAATTGGACATTATTGATGAGTTAGATAATGTTTAACAAATTGTGTTATTTTTACCATGTCATCAATAGCAATATATTCTTCAGTAGTATGAACTTTTGCCATGCCTGTTGAGACGTTAACCGTTGTTAGCCCCTTCGCATTAAAGTTATTGGCATCGCTGCCGCCACCTGTGCCTTTGGTGTAAGGTAATGCGCCAATGGCTTCGAATGATAGTTTGATGGACTCAATATGCGGGTGATCATCTGCAATGACAAAAGCGTTGTATGCGCGGGTAGATTCAATCTCCACGTTTGCTCCGTATCGTTGACATGTGTGCTCTAATGTTTCGATCATATGAGACACTTGTTGGGCCAATTTTTCATCGTTTAGAGAGCGAGCTTCTGCGACGACTTTGAGTTCTGGCATTACGATATTTGTGGCATTCCCGCCTTCGACAATGCCAATGTTTGCTGTGGTCTCGCTGTCAATACGAAGTAACTTCATTTTGCTGATGGCATCAGCGGCAACCTGAATTGCACTAATCCCTTGTTCAGGTGCTAGGCCAGCGTGCGCTGGTTTCCCCTTAATTTTTGCGACGATCTTTTGTTGGCCTGGTGCAGCATTGACTATGGTGCCGATAGGGCCACCTGTATCGAGAACGATCGCATTGCGTGATGTGATGAATGACATGTCAAAGTGCTGTGAGCCAAAGAGGCCCCCTTCTTCATGGACAGTAAAAGCGATCTCAATGGTTTTATGCTCGACGCCAGAAGATTGAATACAGCGAATAGCCTCAAAGATCGCTGCAATGCCGGACTTGTCGTCACCGCCAAGAATAGTATCCCCTTTGGAACGAATGATACCGCTTTCAATGACAGGTTCAATATCAACCCCTGGAGTGACGGTGTCCATATGACTACTTAGAACAATACTACCATCAAGGTTGCCCTCAAGTCTGGCGTAGATATTGAAGCCATTGGAAACCTCTGTGGGTACAGGCAACTTGTGTACTGTGAATCCGATAGTACCAAGCTGCTCAGCGAGTAGTTCAGCTATTTGCTTCTCGTTACATGATTCACTGTTCACCTTTATCAACTGAAAGAAATGCGCTATCAGGCGTTCGCGGTTTATATCACTCATTGTTGTTTAGCCTTTCCGGAAATTGTGGCGTTCACCATATCCTTGCCTGTAGATTTTCGTCTCTGAGTTAAATCAATAAATGAGGGAGTAGGAAGCGAAATTTCCAGACACTAAAAGTGATATTTGGGCGCTTTATACTTGTTTGGTTTATCTACTCATTTTGCAGATAAATCCGAGATTTACGACTAGGCAGTCTGTTTAGTTTCACTGATCTAGTTGCTAGAGCGTTGTGCATGTAAACGGAGCATATCGGTAATCAGATTCGTTGGTTTACAGATTGAATGTAAATTAAATGTTACTGATTGATGATTTAACCTGTTTTAAATCAATGGTTTGTTGTGTTGTTCTTTATCTGTTACGTTTTGTTTACAAAATGTTTGGAAAGGGCCTCTAGAACGATTTGACGCGTATTTATTCCCTTCGTTATCAAGTTAGTTCAAGTTAATAACAAAGGACGTAACCAATCACTGAGGGAAGAACAATGACTCAAACACACAACCCACTTGGAACTGATGGATTTGAATTTGTCGAATATACCGCTGCGACAGATGAAGGGATCGGGCAATTGAAGGCGTTGTTTGTTTCTCTGGGATTTGCGGAGATAGCCAAGCACCGTTCTAAGGAAGCGTGGCTCTACCGCCAGGGAGATATTAGCTTCATCATTAATGCTCAACCGCATAGTCAGGCTGAGGAGTTTGCCAAAATTCACGGACCTTCGGTTTGTGGAATGGCATTTCGTGTTAAAGATGCTGGTATTGCAATGGCGCATGCGGTTGCAAACGGGGCAGAAGAGTATAAAACCGAAGTCGGACCAATGGAATTGAGTATTCCTGGGGTGTACGGCATCGGTCAAAGTCTATTGTATTTCGTGGACCGTTATGGAAAACAGAGCATCTATGATGTTGATTTCAATTTTTATCACGATGCTGAAGCTCGTTTGAAAGAAGCGGACGTAGGCATGTATGAAATTGACCACCTGACGCATAACGTTAAACAGGGCAACATGGATACATGGGCTGGTTTCTATGAACGTATCGGTAATTTCCGAGAGATCCGCTACTTTGATATTGAAGGAAAGCTAACAGGGTTGGTTAGCCGAGCAATGACAGCACCATGTGGCAAGATTCGCATCCCAATCAATGAGTCTTCAGACGATAAATCACAAATTGAAGAGTTCATCCGTGAATACAACGGTGAAGGTATCCAACATATTGCGATGACAACGGATGACATCTATCAAACAGTACAAACACTGCGTGACCGTGGTATGGACTTTATGCCAACGCCGGACACCTACTACGAAAAAATCGATTCGAGAGTAGAAGGCCACACGGAAGATGTTGAGAAATTAAAAGATCTGCAGATCTTGATCGATGGTGCGCCGATGAAGGATGGCATTTTGCTGCAAATCTTTACCCAAACGGTCATTGGTCCGGTTTTCTTTGAGATTATTCAGCGCAAAGGTAACGAAGGCTTTGGTGAAGGTAACTTCAAAGCCCTGTTTGAATCGATTGAAGAAGATCAGATTCGTCGAGGAGTATTGAGCGATGCATAAATGGATTACATTCCCTCACCGGGAGGGAGTGTGCTCCAAGCAGGCACACGCCGACTTTCCGGAAGAGGCAATTTATGAGCGTGAGGCAGGCCGAAGTGGATTCTTCGGTCCAGCAGCTCACTTCCACCACCAACATGCACCAACAGGTTGGACAGAATGGGAAGGGGAGTTAAGACCTCGCGCATTTAACTTTAATCTGGTTGAGAAAGCTGCTCAGGCCTCACCATGGGCGGTGCCCAATCTCTTGCATAATAATGACTGTAAAATTCGTATCTGGCGTATGGATGACAAGATGGATTTTCTTGTACGAAACGCGGATGGGGATGAACTGCTATTTGTCCATCAGGGTAAAGCGGATCTGTATTGTGACTATGGTCATCTAGAGGTTGGCGAAGGGGATTATGTCATAATTCCTCGCTCAACGAATTGGCGTCTAGAACCTTCTGAGCCAATGTTCATTCTAATGGTCGAAAATACCGATGGCGCCTATTCATTGCCTGAAAAAGGCATGGTTGGCAATCATGCGGTGTTTGATCCGGCGGTGTTGGAAATTCCTTCAATTGATGACCATTTCAAAGCTCAGTACTCGGAAAATCAAACTCAAGTGCAAGTAAAAAGGCACGAGCAAGTGAGTGTGATCACTTATCCGTTTAATCCACTCGATGCTATCGGATGGCACGGCGACTTATCGGTTGTGAAGCTAAATTGGCGAGATATTCGCCCATTGATGTCGCATCGTTATCACTTGCCGCCTTCAGCACATACCACTTTCGTAGGGGCTGGCTTTGTCGTTTGTACCTTCGTACCAAGACCGATTGAAAGTGATCCAGGTGCGCTTAAGGTGCCGTTCTATCATAACAACGATGACTACGATGAAGTGCTTTTCTATCACGCGGGCGATTTTTTCAGCAGGGATAACATTGAAGCTGGCATGGTCACTTTCCATCCAGCAGGTTTTACTCATGGCCCTCACCCGAAAGCCTTTAAAGCGGGCCAGCAATACAAGAAGAAGTTTACCGATGAAGTTGCTGTGATGATCGACACCCGGCACGCTTTACACTTTAGCGATGAAGCTCACGCGGTAGAAAATCCAGAATATGTTTACAGTTGGAAATCACATCCAGAAGAATAAAAGGGAACAATAATGAAGTTAGCGACCCTGAAAAATGATACGCGAGACGGCCAATTGGTAGTGGTCAGTAAAGATTTGACTAAATGTACAGCGGTACCAGACATTGCGACTACGTTGCAGTCGGCACTCGACCAATGGTCTAAAGTAGAACCTCAACTCGCTGAGGTCTATCAAGCCTTGAACGAAGGTCAACTGGTGACCGAAATACCTTTTGAACAAAGCCAATGTGAATCTCCATTGCCGCGCGCTTATCAGTGGGCTGATGGCAGCGCTTACGTTAACCACGTTGAACTGGTTCGCAAAGCACGTGGTGCAGAAATGCCCGCCAGTTTTTGGACAGATCCTCTTATGTATCAAGGCGGATCGGATGCGTTTATCGGACCTCAAGACAATATTCCTTTGGGCAGTGAAGAATGGGGTATTGATTTTGAAGGGGAAGTCGCAGTGATTACCGACGATGTCCCTATGGGCGTGACTTCAGAAGAAGCGGCGAGTTCGATTCGCTTATTGATGTTGGTGAATGATGTCTCACTGCGTGGTTTGATTCCGAATGAGTTGGCAAAAGGCTTCGGCTTCTTCCAGTCAAAACCTTCCTCGGTATTTTCTCCAGTAGCCGTAACACCTGACGAATTAGGTGACGCATGGGATGGAGGTAAAGTTACTCTGCCTCTATTGTCGTTCTACAATGACCAAGCATTTGGTTGTCCGAATGCTGGTGTGGATATGACGTTTGAGTTTCCTGAGTTGGTCGCGCATGCTGCCAAAACTCGCCCATTGTCGGCGGGTGCTATCGTGGGCTCGGGTACGGTCTCGAACAAGCAAGGCACGGAATACGGCACATCTATTGCCGAAGGTGGCGTGGGTTACTCGTGTATTGCCGAAGTCCGCATGATTGAAACGATTCGAGATGGTAAGCCTTCAACTAGCTTTATGAAGTTTGGTGACCGCATCAAGATCGAAATGAAGGACAAGTTTGGGGCATCTATTTTTGGCTCGATTAATCAGAAAGTGGTGAAATACTGATGTCGGAAATGACCTTGTATGGATATTGGCGATCATCTGCCGCCTATAGGGTGAGAATTGCGCTCAATTTAAAACAGTTGCCTTATGAGCAACGGTCTATCCACCTGGTCAACAATGGCGGGGAGCAACATTCCGTCCAATTTCAATCTCTCAACGCAAGCGAGCTGGTACCTGTACTCATTGATGGTTCTGTGAGGCTGAATCAATCACTGGCTATCATAGACTATCTAGATGAGCAGTATCCAAGCTACCTTTTAACGCCTTTAGAAACACAGAGTCGCTTTTTGGTTAAAGCTTTAGCGCAGGACATCGCGGTAGACATACATCCAATCAACAACTTACGTGTCTTACAGTACTTGAGTAACGAGTTGTCAGTCGACGAGGCGCAAAAATCGCGGTGGTATCGCCATTGGATTAATGTAGGGTTTCATAGTTTAGAGAAAAAACTGTCTGAGACACATGGTGCGTATTGTGTGGGAGATGAAATAAGTTTGGTCGACGTTTGTTTGGTCCCTCAAGTATACAATGCTGAGCGATTCAGTGTCGATTTGGACCGTTACCCCATCATTCAGAAAGTGACGGCGTCACTTTGTCGGCATCCCGCTTTCATTGCCGCAGCACCCGAAAACCAGCCTGATGCCGTAGCAAGTTAACTTTCTCCAATGCTAAAACAACAAAGCCACCGTCAAACGGTGGCTGTTTCTTCTCATCGAGAAAGCGAATTGAGACGGTTAAGGTTGAGCGTTGCGCTCACGTTGCTGACTCTCTGCGATATTGAATTGGCGAACGTCCAGCTTGGCTAGGTCGTTACACTCTATGCAAGAGTGGTGGCAGAGGCCATCAATATACTCATGTTTGGTAACTAGGCTAGGTTTTTTGCACCAGTCGCAAGTACCTTCGATAGTAAACATAGATTTCTCCTCACCTTGTTTTACCAGGTGTTATTTTCGGCGCAAATTATGACATATATAAGGAATCCAAGTTAACTATTTGTTACGTGAACTGGGAGGGAGATCGATTGCGCAATTGAGCTAAAATGGGGGCTGTGAGCGACTTATACGTCTAGTGTCTAAATTTGTAACTATTTATTAACACGGCTAAGAATGATTTTCAACGCGCTATTAAGTCGTTTCATTTCCTCGTCACTACCTTTTAAATCCGGATGATAAATCTTACACAACTGCTTATATCTGACTTTGATTTCTTTTTCAGTTGGAATTGCCTCGACTTTAAATCCAAACAAAGCGCACGCCAGTGAGAGTTTTTGTTCAGCAGCAGGGGGCTCAGAACGTCGTTTCGGCGTGTTATGATCTTGCGATGACTGCAGTTTTTTAAACTGCCTGTACAAGGTTTCTAACTGTTTCTTCTGTTGTTTTAAGCGGTTGTTTTGGTCTTTTATTTGCGTCTCTAGTTTTCGTTTTTCGGAGGATAAATCATTGTGCGAAAGTGTTGAGTGTGCTTTTAGTTTGCGTACCTTTCGGCCTAGCGAGATCGTTATTACAACAAGTATTGCTGAAAGCCCAAGCAAAGAATAGATGATGTTATTACTGCGCTGGTTAGCACTGGATTTGCTCTTGGCGACTGGGCTGAGCTGAATGCTTGAATCATCAAAAGCGACTTGCAGTTGGTCAATTGAGGAAACCAGCTTTGCTCTTCGAGCATTGAATTTTTTTTCTAACACTCTGGCGTAGGCTTGCTCGGCGTCCTCACTTTGTGGTGAAGCGGTGCGATACCAGATCTCTGCCAAGCTCAGTGTGTCTGGTGAGTGGGCCATGCTTTCATACACTTTGCCTAGATTTAACTGTGCCTCTGCGTCGCCTGCCACGGCGAGTTGTGTCAGCCAATACGTTGCTTCGTGAGCGTTGTTGTTGTCTGGTTGAAGATAGAGAGAAGCCAACCGGGCGATAGCTTGGTTACTGCCATTATTAGCGGCCTGCTCAAGCCAGTAGATTGCGTCGTCAAGTGAAGGTTGGACTCCCTCTCCGTTGAGGTATTGGTTGGCGAGTTGGAGTTGCGCTTCTATGTCATTACTCTGAGCTTTACTGGTTAAGGCTTCAACGGAGTCTGCCAACGTGATTGGGGAAAGCAGTAACAATAAAAGGCTGATAAATTTCAAGATGTTCCCAATCCACTAAAACTGACGTACCTAGCTTATAGTGTAATGTATTTATCTGACAAATAAAAAATGGCTTCCCGAGAAGCCATTTTTTATTGAGAATTCACCGATTATTTGAGCGGTAGAATTTTAATCTCTACTCTTCGATTGCAAGCACGCCCTTGCGAACTGCTATTGGTGCATAGCGGGAAACGTTCGCCGTTGCCGCGCGCGATCGCTCGTCCTGCTGCTACGCCTTGTGAAAGCAGATAGGTGCGAACGGATTCGGCTCTGCGCTCCGACAATAACTGATTTGTTGTCTCACTGCCTGTACTGTCTGTATGTCCTTCAATGACTAAGCTGGTATCAGGATACTCAACTAGAATCTTAGCGACACCTTGTAAAGTGTTGTGAATACTAGGGTCTAAACGGTGCGAGCTTGTTTGGAATCCGATGCCATTTTCCATACGCAGCAGTAGCTGGTTGTCACCAACTCGTTCTACCTGAACACCTGAGTTGAGTAATTCTTTTCTTAGTGCTGCTTCTTGCTGATCAAAGTAATAACCGACACCCCCGCCAACAGCAGCTCCGCCAGCGGCACCGATTAAGGCGTGTTGACGACGTTCAGTGGCGTTGTCGCCTGTTGCCAATCCAACGGCAGCTCCAGCTAAAGCACCTAGCAGAGCGCCTTTGGTCGCTGAGTTAGTTTCTGATTCACCTGTAGTTGCATTCTCTCGCTGTGTTGCTTGACAGCCAGTTAACGCAATTGTCACCGCCAGCGCCAAAGTCATTTTTTTCACGAAAACATCTCCATGTATCCATTATTTTCATTTTCCGCCGAGGACAAAATTGACTCGGGGAGTGAGCGGAAGTAGAAATAACCCTTTAATGTTATTTATGTCAATTTGGGAGATATTTTTTGACTGAATATTAACGCTGGCTGAACCTTAATGGTGGTTATTCAGCCAGATTAAGTGCTAGAAGGGCAGGATTAGCGAAGCATTTTAGGTGCCTGTGCACCATCAATTGGGCGACTCACGGAGACTGAACGACCCTTTTTCAGACCCACTTCATAGTCTTCCGTTAGGTTTTTCATCGCCTCTTGGAGCTGTTTCTTGAACGTCTCGCGATCAATATTCTTAAACTCTTTGTCTATGTAGTCGTCGATTTTCTTGTTTGAATCGTCATCTGGGCTAATGATAGGCAGCTTTTCTAATGCTCCTTCAACCCAGCCAGAGACAAACGAGTTGACGCGTCGAGAAACTTCATTTGTTGCTGTGCCTGTACCAGCAAAGCTGTTACGGAATTTTCCTGTTTGTTCATTGAGCTCACGATAAATGATGTCGAATGCGAAGGCGGCGAAAATGGCGCGATCGGCTTCACCTATAAACTCAGCGCGTTTTAACCCTTTGTGGTTTGTTAGCACGGCTTCAACGCCAAACCTTGTGTTAATACCACGAATAATACGCAGCAGGGTAGAGCTGACGTTGGATGGCAGAAGGTGCGTCGATTTGGTTTTCCCCATCTTGATGAACTCAATATCATCTTTATCTAAGCCGTACTTGAGCATAAGACGATGCGCCATTTTGATCGCATTCGCCGCTTCATTAACGTTGGCTGAGTTACCAAGTTCAAGACACTTAGCTATTTTTTTGAGGGCTTTTTGTTTATCCATCGACAACAGAAAATCTCACTGACTTAAATGAAGTCGACCATTTTAACGTTTCTGACACTAAAACGAAACTCCTAGCTGACGTGATAGCTAGGTTTGTTTTGATCTGTGTGCAAGCCATTGGGGAAAAGCCGCAAAAGTACCGCGGCTTCGCCGATTTACATGCTCACAATATTAGATACCAAGCTCATCTAATAAATCACTGCCGTTAGGATCTACTTCTTCTTTCGGCGCTTCTTTTTTCGATGAGAGTTTTTTCTGAGCTTGTTCAAGGATCGAATCTGGGCTTTCGTCTTCTTGCCTTTCGAACTCCTCAAGCTGAATAAACTCTGTTTTGTCCATCGCGAGTTCAAGGTAGAAAATATTGCCTTTCTCTGTCGAGAAGGTGACTCGACGCGCTTGCGGACGGTCTAAGTTGGTATCAACTGATAAGATAACCTGCTTGTTTAAGGTGAGCATTTTAGGTTGGTTTTGGGTGATATTGGTCTGAAGATCTTTTCTCACTTGGTTAGTAAAGTCACCGACCAATTGGTTCATCAGCTCACCCAGAACATCACCCACTTCGTCTGAAGTGTGTAGGACCGCTAATTCTTCTTCTGGCATGCCCATGTTACGCATATAGTTCGTATAAACTTCTAAAGCGGCTTTTGATGTGAAGTTGATAACAACTAATCCAGAAAAACCACCATCAAACAATACAAAGCAACCGAAGTCAGGTTTCAGGCTGGTTTTAGTGATTTTTTGCACCATGGCGGAATAGTTGATATCTGAGCTCGTTGCGGAAGTCAGTACACTAGACACTGACTGACAGAGTTTTAATAGAATGTCTTCTGTGGTGATAATTTTATTTTTTTTCATTGATGATTCGCTCATAAAAAGGCACTTACTAATTTCTCTACTAATTACTAAGTGTGGGTAAGAATTGCGATTTATGCCATTCTGACACTGCATTTCTGTTTTATTCACTCTTTCAAATGTTGTAAAGTGACGAAAATCAAAAAAATACTACTCATTATATTGAACCCAATGCTGATAGGATCAGCGCAGTAGGGGCAGGAAGCAAATGTTACCAAGATTACACTCTCAATCTGATGTGGACCCCGTCGTACTGACTTTTCTGGAAGCGCTCCGTCAATCGGGGTTTACCGGAGATATTGAAAGCCAATATTCCAGCCGTCTGGCTGTCGCGACTGATAACAGTGTTTATCAACAGCTCCCTCAGTCGGTTGTCCACCCCAAGTCTACTCAAGACGTCGCTCTGATCGGTAAGCTTAGTACCCAATCTCAATATGAGCGTATTACCTTCTCTCCACGCGGTGGGGGGACGGGTACTAATGGCCAATCATTGACTAAGGGTATCGTGGTTGATCTGTCTCGCCACATGAATAAGGTGCTGGAGATTAATGAAAAGGAAGGCTGGGTAAGAGTGCAGACTGGCGTGGTGAAGGACAAGCTTAACGACGTCATCAGACCTTACGGCTATTTTTTCTCTCCTGACCTTTCGACCAGTAACCGCGCAACGCTAGGAGGTATGATCAACACTGATGCCTCCGGACAAGGCTCTTTGAAGTACGGAAAAACGTCTGATCATGTGTTGTCTTTACAAGCTGTTTTTGCCGATGGTTCAGTGCTTGAATCCGATATGTCTCAGGGGCGCCCTGAGGAAGGGGAGTACGCTTTCCGAGCCTTGCAGGTGACAGAGCAGGTGTGCCGCGATAAACGCGAACAGATAAACAATAAGTTTCCGCCACTGAACCGTTTCTTGACTGGTTATGATTTGAAGAATGCTATCGATGAAGAGACGCAAAACTTTGATTTAACTAGAGTCTTATGCGGCGCAGAGGGCTCGTTGGCGTTTATTACAGAAGCTAAGCTTGGCCTTACGCCAATTCCGAAAGCTCGCACGCTTGTTAACGTGAAATACAACAGTTTTGATTCAGCGCTGCGCAATGCGCCATTTATGGTTGAAGCCAATGCGCTCTCTGTGGAAACCATTGACTCAAAAGTGCTTAACCTCGCGAAACAAGACATTGTCTGGCATACCGTGAGCGATTTGCTGACCGATGTCCCTGGCATGGACATGCAGGGCATCAACATGGTGGAGTACGCAGGTCAAGATGTCAATGAGGTTGCACAGCAGGTCAAAGCCTTGTCGAAGCGTCTAGATGCCATGATGGAGAGCAATGAAGCTGGCATTATTGGTTACCAAATTTGTACTGATGTTGCTAGCATCGGTCGCATTTATAATATGCGTAAAAAAGCGGTAGGTTTATTGGGTGCAGCGAAAGGAAGAGCTAAACCTGTGGCATTCGCAGAAGACACCTGTGTACCGCCTGAAAACCTTGCTGACTTTATCGTCGAGTTCAGACAGTTATTGGATTCCAAATCTCTCAGTTACGGTATGTTTGGCCACGTTGACGCTGGCGTCCTTCATGTGCGACCAGCGTTAGATTTGTGCGACCCCAAGCAAGAAGCCTTGATGCATGAAGTGTCTGACGAAGTGGTTAAGCTTGTTGCCAAGTACGGTGGATTGATGTGGGGCGAACATGGCAAAGGTTATCGTTCTGAATATGGTCCAGAATTCTTTGGTGAAGAGCTTTTTACCGAGTTGAGACGAGTCAAAGCAGCATTTGATCCGAACAACAAGATGAACCCGGGGAAAATTTGCACGCCGCTAGACAGCGACGCGCAATTGGTTAAGGTCACGGACACGAAACGAGGTTACTTTGACCGTCAGATAGACGTTCAGGTACGGGACAGCTTTAAGCAGGCAATGGAATGCAACGGTAACGGCCTTTGCTTTAACTACGATACGTCGTCTCCAATGTGTCCTTCGATGAAAGTGACCGCCGATCGTCGCCACTCACCCAAAGGTCGTGCTGGCTTGGTTCGTGAGTGGCTTCGCCAACTGACAGAGCAGGGGGTCGATATCCTCGATTTAGAGAAGCAGGCATTAGGAGAAACATCATCGATCAAGTCGATGCTGGACAGAGTGCGTAATTCTTTAAATAAACGCCATGAGTATGACTTTTCCCATGAGGTCTACGAAGCAATGAGTGGCTGCCTAGCCTGTAAAGCTTGCGCTAGTCAATGCCCGATTAAGGTTGATGTACCGAGCTTCCGTTCCAGATTCCTCAATATTTACTATTCTCGCTATCAGCGTCCTGCTAAAGACTATCTGGTCGCGAATATAGAATCTGTCCTACCTGTGATGGCGAAGGTGCCGAAGTTAGTCAATGGCGTTCTGAGTCAGAAGTGGGTGCAGAGTCTTACCGCTTCCGCAGTAGGTTACACTGATGCACCCCTTATGTCAGTGCCAACGTTAAAGTCACGATTGCAGCACCATCGACCTTTTGATCTGCAATATCTGGCGGCGTTGTCAAATGAAGATAAAGCCAACCATGTTGTGATCGTACAGGACCCATTTACCAGCTACTATGACGCTGAAGTGGTGGAAGACTTTGCCAAGCTACTGACTAAGCTTGGTAAAATACCGGTTTTGTTGCCTTTTAAACCTAACGGTAAGGCCCAACACGTTAAAGGCTTCTTACAGCGGTTTGCCAAAAGCGCTCAAAGCACGGCGATGTTCTTACAACAAGTGGCCGATTTGGATATTGCTATGGTGGGTGTCGATCCTGCGTTAGTCTTGTGTTATCGCGATGAATACAACGAAGTACTTGGCGATAAACGTGGTGATTTTGAAGTGCTGACAGTCCATGAATGGCTGCAACCTAGACTGCATGAGTTTGAGGTTACTGAGGCAAGGTCACAACAATCTTGGTATTTGCTGGCTCATTGTACAGAGAAAACCAAAATGCCCAACGCAGAGAAAGAGTGGGGAGCTATATTCGCACATTTTGGCTCTAGCCTGAATGCGGTGCCTGTAGGCTGTTGTGGCATGGCAGGGACCTTTGGCCACGAAGTCGACAAATTGCAGATGTCGAGAGACATTTATGGGTTAAGTTGGAAACCTCAGTTAGAGCAACTGCCGAAAGAGCGATGCTTAATGACAGGGTACTCCTGTCGCAGTCAGGTTAAGCGTTTTGAGGATGTCAAAGTGAAACATCCCTTACAAGCGCTACTGCAAATGGTATAAATAAACCTAGCCCAGCTTTGAAAGCTGGGCTATTTTTTTAGAAACGTCAGTAAGACTATTGAAGACTGTGGAAAAACTAGAAAGAAAAATCCCTCCTGTTGCTCTATTTATCCTTCTTGGTGTGGTGATGAATCATGTTGGCCATGAGTTCCGTACTTTCTCGCTAGGCTTACCGGCACCTTGGTTTGTTTTATTCGCCTGCTTTATGATTGCCGTTGTTGTTGGTCTGGGTGGGGTTTACGAATTTCGCAAAGCGAACACGACGGTGAACCCGATCAAGGTAAAGGATGCGGCTCAAGTGGTGGACACGGGCGTGTTTGCTTACTCAAGAAACCCCATGTACCTAGGGTTGTTCTTACTGTTGTTCGGGCTTGCTTATTGGCTGCAAAACGTGTTGTGCGTCGCGCTTGCTTTTGTGTTTGTCTTTTACATGAATCGTTTTCAGATTCGTCCGGAAGAGCGCGCGCTGGAAGAACTTTTTGGCGCGGCTTATTTGGACTACAAACAGCGAGTCCGACGTTGGATATAAAATAACCCCGCTCATTGGAGCGGGGTTAGGTTCAAAAATCTTGGTTGCGTTATGCTGCTTTGGTGAACTGTGCTAGAAAGGCTTCTTTGCGCTCATTGAAGCGTTTGACTAAACCGTCGATATCTTCTTGATTGTAAGGTTTTAAACCACTCGCAACCATGCGTTTAACGCCTTTACCGACCGTCTCTTCGCCTTCTTTGAAATCAAAGTTTAATGTCACGACTCCACGTTTGCCTTCAACATCAAACGTGGCACCTGCGAATTCGACTTCTGGGTGTGAGAGGTTTAAGCGAGTGAATTCCACTTCCATGCTCTCATAAATCACCAGAGGACGTTGGCAGTTGATCATCATCTGCTGCTCGTCCATCAGTGGAACCATGATGTGTGGAAAGTTCATGCCCGAGAATTGGACATAATTGGTGACTACATGCTCAATGAACGCAACGTCACGATTCACTTCACCTTCACGCGTCATGTGCAGGTACTCTTTACCGTTTTCATCGACAACCGCGGCTTGTTTCTCACACTTGTTTTCGATGTGAAGTGCTACGCCTTCGCTGACCATGCCAGAGAAATCAAAACGCATTTTCTGGCTGACGCCTTCTTTTTGCAATAAAACAGCGAAAAGCAGGTCACCCGGAACACAGAAGCGCTTATTGTCTTCATCGTGAATTGGGTTGAAGTCGCCAGCGACCATTTTTGCAAAATGGCTTGCTTGTTGACGAGTGAACTGGAACTGCTTGTCGTTGTTAGAAAAATATGGTTTCAAAAACATAATTTACGGTAAATAGCCAAAACAGAGGGGGATTATATATGACGAATTATGTTGAATGGTCCATCCAGTGGTTTTATTACTGAATACTGACACTAAAATGCACAAAGGGCTCCTATTAGGAGCCCTCATACAGACGCTTAGAAGCTAGGTAGAATCGCGTCTGGCATCAGAGAATTGTGTACGGCGAGTTTAAGCAAACTGTTTGCTTGTTCGATATCCGGCGCAAAATAGCGGTCTTTATCATAAAACGGGACCTTTTCGCGCAAAATATGTCTCGCTTGTTCGACTCTAGCAGATGATTTGTTTGGAGCACGGAAGTCTAACCCCTGAGCGGCGGCAAGATACTCGACCGCAAGGATACCGCGAGTGTTTTCCGCCATGTCACGTAGACGTCGGCCTGCAAACGTGGCCATAGAAACATGATCTTCTTGGTTTGCCGATGTGGGTAAGCTGTCTACAGAGGCGGGGTGAGCGAGAGTTTTGTTCTCACTAGCTAGGGCCGCCGACGTGACCTGAGCAATCATAAAGCCTGAGTTAACTCCGCCGTTGTCAACAAGGAAGGGCGGTAGCTTGCTGAGTGCGCTGTCGATCAACAGTGCCATACGACGCTCAGACAGACTACCAATCTCAGCGATAGCTAAAGCGAGGTTATCTGCAGCCATAGCGACAGGCTCAGCATGGAAGTTACCACCGGAGATAATGTCACCATCTTCAGCAAAAACCAACGGGTTGTCAGAGACAGAGTTGGCTTCCACTTCCAGAGTCTCAGCCGCATTGCGGATTTGTTGTAAACACGCGCCCATCACTTGAGGCTGGCAACGCAGAGAGTAAGGATCCTGAACTTTCTCACAACCAGTATGCGAGTCGCCGATTTCACTATCGGCATCCAATACATGGCGATAGGCCAGTGCGGCATCCATCTGGCCTCGATGACCGCGCACGCGATGGATACGAGGGTCAAACGGACGACGGCTGCCAAGTGCTGCGTCTACCGACATTGCGCCACAGGTCGTTGCAGAAGCAAATAGGTCTTCAGCAGCAAATAAGCCCTCAAGCGCAAAAGCGGTTGATGCCTGAGTGCCATTGAGCAGTGCGAGGCCTTCTTTAGGTGCCAGTGTAATTGGCTCCAGACCCGCGATTTTCATCGCTTCTAGACCGGAGATGATCTTACCATTATGACGTGCCTGACCTTCACCGAGTAATACGGTACTCATGTGCGCTAATGGAGCAAGGTCACCAGAAGCACCGACTGAACCTTTTTGAGGTACACACGGATAAACTTGAGAATTCACGAGATCGATCAGTGCCTGAATGACGCGAAGGCGAATACCTGAAAAGCCGCGAGCTAGGCTGTTGATCTTGAGCACCATCATCAGGCGAACCGTTTCATCTGACATAAACTCACCGATGCCAGCCGCGTGCGACAATACGATACTCTTTTGCAACGTCTCAAGATCTTCTGGTGCAATTCGAGTATTCGCCAGCAGACCAAAGCCCGTGTTGATGCCGTAAACGGTGCGATCTTCGGCAATCACTTGCTCAACTACCTTGGTGCTTTCATCAATAGCAGCAATGGCTTCTGGATCCAAGGTTAATCTTGCAGGAGAACGGCTCACCTGACGGAGTTCTTTTAAGCTAATATTTCCCGGCTTTAGCATTAAATTTAACATTTTGTCTTTCCTTTCCTCGGGTATGCTTACTTAAGCTTCTTCAGTGCTTCGTTGAGCATAGGTAGATCGAGCCCTTGTTCTGCTGCGCACTGCTTGGCAATGTCATAGCCAGCATCTGCATGACGCATCACGCCGGTGCCTGGATCGTTGTGAAGCACGCGTGCGATTCGCTCGGAGGCATCATCGCTGCCGTCACAACAAATTACCATGCCTGAGTGTTGAGAGAAGCCCATTCCGACACCGCCACCGTGGTGAAGTGATACCCAAGTAGCACCGCCTGCTGTATTCAGCAGAGCATTTAATAGAGGCCAATCCGATACGGCATCAGAGCCATCCATCATGCCTTCAGTCTCTCGGTTCGGGCTGGCGACTGAGCCAGAGTCTAAGTGGTCGCGGCCGATAACAACGGGGGCTTTAAGCTCGCCATTTTTAACCATTTCATTGAACGCTTGGCCGAGACGTTGACGATCTTTCAATCCAACCCAACAAATACGAGCAGGTAGACCTTGGAACTGAATACGTTCACGAGCCATGTCTAGCCAGTTGTGTAAGTGTGGGTTGTCTGGGATCAACTCTTTGACTTTCTGATCGGTTTTGTAGATGTCCTCTGGGTCACCAGATAGCGCTGCCCAGCGGAATGGACCAATGCCTTCACAGAAGAGTGGACGAATGTAGGCGGGAACGAAACCCGGGAAGTCAAAAGCGTTCTCCACGCCTTCTTCTAGGGCCATTTGGCGGATGTTGTTGCCGTAGTCCAGAGTAGCTGCGCCGCGTTCTTGCAGCTCAAGCATGGCTTTCACTTGAATCGCCATGGACTCTTTAGCCGCTTTAACAACGGCTGCTTCATCTTGCTTACGCAGATCTGAGGCGTGTTTCATCGACCAGCCAATAGGAAGATAACCGTTGAGTGGGTCGTGCGCTGAAGTTTGGTCTGTCACAACATCCGGTGTGATGTTACGTTCAACCAACTCAGGGAAGACATCTGCGGCGTTTGCTAGTAGGCCGACAGAAACAGGTTCTTCAGATTCGTAAATGATTGCCAGTGCTTCGTCCAAGCTGGTCGCCTTTTTGTCGACGTACCCTGTGCGCAGACGGTAATCAATACGAGACTCGTCACACTCAACCGCGATCATGGAGAAACCTGCCATGGTCGCAGCAAGAGGCTGAGCCCCGCCCATACCGCCAAGACCACCGGTCAGAATCCAACGCCCTTTGGCCTTGCCATCAAAGTGCTTCTTGGCTACAGAAACAAAGGTTTCGTATGTGCCTTGAACGATGCCCTGTGAACCGATGTAAATCCAGCTGCCGGCAGTCATCTGGCCGTACATCATCAAACCCTCTTTATCGAGCTGATTGAAGTGCTCCCAGTTGGCCCAATGGGGGACCAAGTTAGAGTTAGCAATAAGAACACGCGGTGCATTTTTGTGCGTTGGAAAAACACCAACCGGCTTACCTGACTGAACCAGTAATGTTTGGTCGTCTTCTAGGCGCTCTAACACTTCAACAATCTTGTCGAAGCATTCCCAGTTTCGCGCTGCACGGCCAATACCACCGTATACCACCAGAGAGTGAGGATGCTCAGCAACATCTGGATCCAGGTTGTTCATTAACATGCGAAGCGGCGCTTCCGTCAGCCAAGATTTTGCTCTCAGATCCGTGCCTTGTGGTGCGCGAATCGTGCGGGTGGTATCGAGACGCATATCTTCTACTTGGCGTTCCGTCATGGTAAGACTCCTTGTGTTTCACGTTTTCAGGTTGAAAGCGGCCAGCACGAGAGCTAGGCCCTCATGCAATGTCGTCGCTTTCCTTTCTGGTTTTTCTATTTTTCGGAAAAGGCGTTGGCAATATCCCAACAAAGCCTCGCAGCTAACCTTGCCGTTTGACTATCGACGTCATAGGTTGGGTTGTACTCGGCGATGTCGGCAATCACCAATTTTTGTTTATAGTGTAAAATTCGGTCTAAAAAGAGTGCCAGCGTATCCATACTGACGCCACGGGCGGCGGGAGCGCTGACGCCCGGAGCTGTCGCTGCGGGGAAGACATCCAGATCTATGGTCAGATAGATGTAATCGCAATTATCGATGAAATGCTGTAACTGGGTTAGATGATAGATATGGTTTATATGAGAGAGATCTTTATCTTCGACAAACCACACATTCAGCTGTTTGGCTTTTTCAAACAAGGCTCGTGTATTGCTGGCCTTGCTTACCCCCAAACAAGCATAATGGAATGGCCATTGATGCTTTTGGCAGTAATCATAGATTTGGTTAAATGGTGTGCCAGAGCTGGGTTTGACATCGGCGTTATTGCTTTCAAAGGCACGTAAATCGAAATGAGCATCAAAATTGATGATGCCGATCTTAGGAGGCTTCGATGGGTTCAAGTATTTCAAGTAGCGAGCCAACCCTTGGAAAGAGGCCCAAGCGACCTCATGGCCTCCACCAAGGGTAATGACCGGAGTAGAACGCAGTGCCTCAGCGATAACATCCGCGCACTCTGACTGGTATTGCTCCAGCAAATCATCTTCACAGACGACATTACCCAAATCAATTAAGGCACTTTCTTTGTGCCATGCCATGTTGGCAAGGGCGCGTCTGATCAAGTCGGGTGCTTTCTTAGCTCCAATTCGGCCTTTGTTTCGCGCTACACCTGCATCACAGGCAAAACCCAAAACGCTGACCGCGTTTCGATAAGGCTCAAGATCCTCAACTTGAAGTTGCTTGATGGCGTGGTGGACCCGTTTACCCAAGGCACCATCCTCGGCGTCATGTCGGCCTTGCCAGTGAAAATCCTGGCTAGTCGTCGGTAGGTTAGACATGTTCTAGCTCTCCGTTTACTATTCGGGCCGACAAGCGTGACAACCCTTGCTGATAGCTGAAATCAGCTGGGTGGCTGACGTCCCAAATCGCAAGGTCAGCATCAAAGCCTGGCTGAATCTGCCCTCGGCTATCCCCATAGCCTAGCGCTTGAGCAGCATGGCAAGTGACACCACGCAAGGTTTCCTCTGGCGTTAGTCCAAAAAGTGTACAGCCCATATTCATCATCATAGTCAAATCTGAGAAAGGCGAGGTACCTGGATTAAGATCCGTTGCAATAGCTATTGGAATATTGTGTTGACGAAGTAGCTCAATGGGCGGCATCTGGGTTTCTCGCAAGAAGTAAAATGCCCCGGGTAGCAGCGTGGCAACCGTTCCTGATTCAGCGAGTGCTTTGACGCCATCTTGGTCGAGATACTCGATATGATCTGCTGACAACCCTTGATAGCGAGCGGTTAGTGCTGTGCCACCTAAGTTAGACAGTTGCTCAGTGTGGCCTTTTACATCGAGACCGTATTGCTTCGCTGTGGCAAACACCTTTTCCGTTTGGGCCAAGTTGAAGCCAATCGATTCGCAGAATACATCGACGCTTGTGGCCAGCTTTTCCTCTGCGACAAGAGGAATGATTTCTTCGCACACAAGCTTGATGTAATCATCGGCTTTCCCGGCATACTCTGGCGGCAATGCGTGCGCCGCGAGCAAAGTGGTCGTGACTCGAATCTTACGGTGATCTTCTAGTGCTTTTGCGGCGCGAAGCATTTTGATCTCGTCTTTTAAAGTTAGACCGTAGCCAGATTTTACTTCGACAGATGTTACGCCGCTTCGAATCAAGCCGTCCAATCGTGGTAAGGCGAGATTGATCAGCGCTTCCTCGCTTGCAGCTCGTGTCGCTCGAACCGTAGACAGAATCCCGCCACCTTGTTTGGCTATCTCTGGGTATGGCACGCCATTGAGACGCATTTCAAACTCTTTGGCGCGGTTGCCGGCATACACTAGGTGAGTGTGGCAATCGACAAAGCCGGGTGTGACCAGCTGGTTTTTACAATCATATGAATTTGGGCAAGACAGCTTGGTCGCGCCGATATGCGCAATCTTTCCGTCCCTAATCAAAAGGTGACTTGGCTCAGAAACGGAATACCCTTGCGATCCAGCGACCATAGAAACCAGTCTTGCATTGGTGAGCAACAACTCTCGGCGGTTGGTTTGTAAGGATGAAGAAGCGCTTCCAAGCATGTAATAACGTCCACAAATTAAAATGTATATACAAATAATTGTTCAGGTATGACAATTGATCAAGGAACTTGTTGCAAAAATGTGATCAGTAAAAAGTATCGGATTCGCTAACTTAGTAATACCTTGGAGCTCAATTTGTATCGAGTCCCGGGGTGATAGAGCAGGGCAGAGCTCACCAGCTTGTCCTGACTCCAAGTTCTCCTGTTGAGCAGTAGGCAAGGTTCATTAACCCCAAGTCTCAAAGCGGTACGCACCTCGTCGTCTGCCACTATGGCTTCGACTGTATGTTCAATGGCGCTCAGTGGGCAGCTTTCAGAGAGGTACTGGTTTGGAGTGATCTGACTAAAGTCCTGTTCTAGGTAAGCAGGCGCGTAAGCGCTATTGACCCAGCGCTGCTCATATTGAATAGGGGAGTTGTCTTCAAAATGAATGATTTCACTATAGAAAATCGGGCTGTTCAACATCACTCCCAATTTGGTAGCCACGGTTGCATCGGCACGCATCGACGCTTGCTTGACCACCTTACTTGAGTAGACCTTGCCGCGTAATTTCACTTCTTCAGCAATATTCTGAATATCCAGTAATGGCGATTCCGCTTTATCATCGGGAGCGCAAACAAACGTCCCTACTCTAGGTCGCCTTTGCAGCCTACCTTCAGCGACTAAATCGCGGATCGCCTTGTTGACGGTCATCCGGCTCACCTTAAATTGTTCGGTCAGTTCAAGTTCTGTCGATATACGCTGCCCAACAGGCCAATGTCCGCAATCGATGTTGTCAGTAATGTATTGCTTAATTTGAAGATATAATGGTGATTGACTCATAACGCTTTAACAATTGGCTTATTTGACTATACAAATAGTGATTCATCTGTCATGGAATTGCAACTCTGGTGATGGATTGAGCGGTCGAAACGATAGTTGACACATTATTCAGAGAAATCTCTTGCGACGCGCTAATCCCCCATGTTAATCAGAAACAATAACGACATAGAAAGTAAAAGGAAACCTTATGTTTAGTAAGTTGAAAGCGTCACTGGGAATTGGTGCTGCGAAAGTAGATACCGTTCTGGAGAGTATGTCTGTGTTTCAGGGAGACACTCTTAAGGGCGTTGTTCATATTCAAGGGGGCGATGTCGAGCAGCAAATTGATGCGATTAATCTCAAGCTTTGTACTGAGGTGAAAGTGGAGAGTGACAACGGTATAAGCTATCAGAACTTCACCATTGGTCGTCTTCAGGCGGTCCAGCCGTTTATCATTCAACCTCAAGAAAATAAACAGGTTCCGTTTGAATTAAAGTTAGATGATGAAACGCCAATTACGGCACTCACTGCAACAAAGAATCAGTGCCATGTTTGGGTGGAAACATCGCTGGATATTGATTTCGCAATTGACCCTAAAGATCGTGATTTCGTCGAAGTAAAAGCACTGCCAGTCGCTTCTAAAGTGATCTCCGCCATAGAACTCGCGGGTTTCAATATGGTCAAGGCTGATGTGGAGAAAGGGCATTTGCGAGGCAACAACTTCTCATCTAAATCGGGTTGCTATCAGGAGATAGAATTCCGCAACAGTGGTTTCATCAACAAGAAAGAAATAGAGTTGTCTTTTATATTGGATGGCAGCGTTATGCATTGTTTGGCGGAAGTCGACCGTTCACTGAGCATGCGTGGTGATCAGTACGTCTCTTTCTCTCTAAGCCTTAATGCCAGTGACGCGGAGATTAGCTCTGCGGTGAGCCGAGTACTTTCGATCTAAGTGTAAGGTTCACAAAAGCCAAGAATTTGGTCGCAAAAGTGTCACGCTTGCTCAATTAGTGGCAAGCGTGAATGTAGCAGCCAAACCGCCGTGCGTGATAGTGCTTAGGAACTTGGTGAAATCGAGACTGCCCAATGTGATGAAATAGCTTATCTTTTTTTAATGCCTTATTGAGCGAGATACCCTATCGATATATTTTGCCCGTATCTCCCAGTCTATACCCGATTTGAAAGCCAAAACTTTTCACTGGTTTTACTTTACATTGCTGAGCGGCACGTAAGCCTCTTTTTATTTGTGATTCCGTTAGTTTGTCAGAGATTGCTTTAAACTGCTTTTCGGCGCCTGGATGGTTGTTTTTATTAGCCCAGTAAGACCACTTGAAAGCGTGCAATAAATCCATCATCCCATATTTTTCATCAAGATATAATTCAGCATAATAAAACTGAGCATATGGATCATTATACAGGGCTCCCATAGAGTATAACGATTTGGCTTGTTCGATATCCTTATCCACCCCCAACCCATATTGATACATATAGCCTAATCGCCCTGGCGCAACTTCTGAGCCTGCTTTTAGTGCGTAATAATATTTTAGAAAAGCATAGTTATAATCAACTACTTTATATTTATCCGATGAATAAATGTAACCAAGTAGAAATAAGGCATGGTGGTGATTCTTTTTGGCTGCAATCTTGAGCCACTTAATCGCCTGATTGAGATCGTATTGCTGTTTATCAAGATAGCCCTGCGCGAGAAGAAGCATCGTCTCTATATCGTCTTGATTCGCTGCTTTACGGAGCCAAAACATCATCTTTTTAGGGTTAATATACTCTTTTTCTGAGGCGTAAATCCCTGCAAGAGCTATTTGTGACTCTAAACATCCTGATTCTGCTGCAATCTTGTGCCATTTATACATTTCTGGTACGTCTCGACGAAAATGTTTGTTTCCTTCATAGATGGAACCCAAAACAGAGGCACAATCCTTTTCTCCCTGATGGTATGCTTCTAGCAGGTATGTGCTAGCTAGCCGCCAATCCTTTTTAAATTTTTCACCACTAAAATACAGGTGGCCAAGTTCTTTTTTTGCTTCATAGCTTCCTTGTGATGCCGCCTTAGTCCACCAACGTAGTGCCAATTTTTTGTTGCCAGCAACGCATCTACCATGATAATAGCGCCTCGCTAAGATAATTTGAGCGACAGTCGAACCCTTGGTCGCTAAATGTTTAAGTGTTCCAACAGGTAAAATAATAAGCAGTAATTTATAAATCGGAACTAAGGTTTTTTTTAGTTTACCTATGATCGGTTGCAGTAAATCCATATCACCTATTTTCATTGTTATCTATCTGTCTCCAAAGTGATAGATGCCAACACTCGTTAAGTTTAAGATCTATCATCACCTTTAAATCCATGGGGTTAATATGTCGCTCATACTGACAGAGCCATTGAATGGCTTCGGAGTATAGCTGAAATTTAACTGTGTTTATGTTGGTTTTGATAGGCAAAATAACCAAACTGAACTTTGGCCGTAATTCAGGCGTAATTCAGAGGCGTAATTCAGCACGTAATTCAGGACACGTAATTCACACGTAATTCAGGACACACACCAAAAACAGCTTTTTTTGAGGCGGGAATGATTTTTATAATATAAATTATTGTTTTCATTATGTAAGTCTTGGATATCGGCTTAAAGTGAAAAATTTCGAGTAATGAGGTGCTAAGGATAAATGAAGGTTGTAGAGGTGATGAACAATTCTGAGCTAAGTACGCTTCTAGATTCGTATCCTATCGATTGTCTCAGGTAGTCAAACTATTTTAAAAGTAATGACATCTTTATTATGTGAAGTTAAGCGCACCTATTGAAATACAGTGCGCAATTTTCCAAAAAAAC
Organism: Vibrio sp. T11.5; assembly: GCF_027587155.1. Taxonomy (NCBI): domain Bacteria; kingdom Pseudomonadati; phylum Pseudomonadota; class Gammaproteobacteria; order Vibrionales; family Vibrionaceae; genus Vibrio; species Vibrio sp. T11.5. The sequence goes on along the minus strand of NZ_JAPPTP010000009.1, from coordinate 175,209 downwards.
TTCAGTGACTTACAGTTATTATTGTTATTACGGAGTATGCTGAATGTGAAAATAAATTATTAATATAGTTACTATCCCAGTATCATTACCCTGAATAAGCCAACAAGGATTAATCCAGAACAAGCAACTACAATAAACTTTTTCTGCGTAGGCAGCATCCTATAAACTACCCCTTTGCGCTTTAAATAGACATCCCCACTCAAGACTAAGATTAGTGTCAACGGGATAAAAAACAGCATCGATACACAAATAAACCAACGACGACGATACATAGGCGTTTGTTCATAGGTAATATCTAAGCGCTCAAATCTATCATCAGGTAATAAATCTTCGCTTGTACTTTTTGTCATAACTTTTCCTTATTATTCATAGTGTCTTCATTCTGTATTGTTCACTCTCTGACAGTGCTAACACTGCAATATCTTTGCTAGTGACCTGATTCGGCCAAACGGGATATCTTATTAAGCGACATTTTGCTGCCAAAAGTTAAGCAGGTTTGACACGCAGGGGTAGTCTGCTTTCTGACTCGATTGTAATCAACCTACATTGACACGAAAAGATCTCATTTTTATTGGCTTGATGCAGAGTAAATAGATAACAAATTAAGTAAACAAATCAAGAAGCAAATTCAAATTAAGCAATTCAAATTCAGGACACACACAACAAATTCAGGACACACACCAAAAGGACTAAATAAGTATGATTTCCCCCTTTTCGAGGGACTGATTACAAACTCTTGTTTGAATGATTGCTACCTTCTCATTATTCGACAAGGAGACACTCTGATGACAACTGCGCGCAAGCAACTTATCTCGATTGAAGCCACATCCTATTATCACTGCGTTTCTCGTTGTGTGAGGCGCAGCTTTTTATGTGGTGAAGACCCGCAAACCCTAGTGAGTTATGAGCACCGAAGAGAGTGGATTGTCAACAAAATGCACTCACTTGCTGAGCTCTACTGCATCGATATTTGTGCTTACGCCATCATGAGTAATCACTACCACTTAGTCGTCAATATCAACCGAGAGAGAGCCTTGGGCTTATCACATCATCAGGTTGTTGAACGCTGGGGGATGGCGCATAAGTTACCTCCTATTGTTCAGCGCTGGCTTGAGGGCCAGCTTACTCACCCGATGGAACAGGAAAAATGTATCGAAATCATTGAGCGTTGGCGAGAACGTCTGTGGGATTTAAGCTGGTATATGAAGGAGCTTAACTACGATATTGCTTGCAAAGCGAACAAAGAAGATAGCTGCACTGGGCATTTCTGGGAAAGTCGATTTAAAAGCCAAGCTTTGCTCGATGAAAAAGCCCTTGCCGCTGCGATGGCGTACGTAGACCTCAATCCTATTCGAGCAGGCATTGCCACTAAACCCGAAGACTCAGAATTCACTTCCATTAAAGCTCGAATCGACGCCTTAAACCAACAGCAATCTACAGCCCCTTGCCTTCATCCATTTATCGGTTACGAGAGTAACTTAAAAGGAGACGGCATTCCTTTTCGATTGATGGATTATCTTGAATTAGTCGACTGGACAGCCCGTCAAATTCGGCCCAACAAAGCATCGATGAATACCAACCTGCCACCCATATTAGATAGGCTTGGAGGAGACAGCAATAACTGGCTCAAGGTGTGTACTCAATTGGAGAAATTCCATGTCACGGCGGTAGGCAGTCAAGCCAAGGCTATCATCGCCAAAGCCGCTCTGAATAAGAAAAAGCTTCATTTACTCACCTTTGAGTAAGCGTCACTCGAAAGCTTTTAGAAATTCCCCCACAGCTTGATAGCTGATATGGTGTTGAAATAAACGTACCGATAATCAATAAAATACCTTCCTCAAATCCAAGTCGGCGACAATATTCCTCAAAGTTGGCCGTTTATCAAAATAACCCTGAGATGATTTGGTGAGTTTTGCTTTTCGATTTACTGGGATTTACTGGTGTGTGTCCAGTATTTGCGCGCAGTATTTGCGCGTTGCGGTATTGGTATTGGTGTGTGTCCGGTAATTAACGTGTGTCCGGTAATTACGCGGTAATTACGGTAATTATTCGGTAATTATTTGTAGTAATTACGGTAATTAGTAGTATTTATTTAGTATTATTCGTTAACTTCCAAATCGGTATCGGTATCCGATCCCAAATGCAATATCTGTGCTGTTGTCTGCATTAAACATGTTCTCGACGGCAGTCAACTCTATTGCCGAGTTTTCCATCTGATAGCGATAGCCAAAGGTGAACTCAGTCGATGGCTTGGAAAACTCATCTTCTCCGTTTGATACGCCCTCATGAAATGCAATTTGTCCGATCAGGTGGTGTTTTTCCAATAACTGGTAGCGATAACTTGCTCCGACTGTCCAAGTACTTGAACGATAGGGCATATCTTTGAACACGGTTGGCGTGTTGCGAAAAGTTATGGCGAGTAGGGTATCGAGAGAATGCTTGTCTCGGCGATAGCCATAGTTCATCTGGATGCCTTGTTCGAATTCTGAAGAACTGAAAATGCCGTGCTTGGTGTCGTTATAATATAGAGACCCACCAACAGAAAGCCCGTGATGTTCTTTGTTGATCAGTTGGTATTGTACGTAGCTTGTGATCGCGTGACTTAGACTCTCTCCACGGAAGTCTTGCAACTCTATGCCATACTCAGGCATATTGATGACAAATCGGTCGTTTGCCACATCCTCCCGGCCATTTTGATCAATGCCAACCCAATCATGAAAAGCGATGGTTAATCGATCTAAGTGGTTGTTGCCAGCGTAGTTCCAGCGATAGCTTAATTCTAATTGCCATTCTGAAGCGACCTGCCATTTACCACCTACGGCGATTTGATTTTGATAATAGTCCAATTCGTAATCTGGAGTGACAGCCCAGATACTTGAAATGATACCTGTACCATAGACTTCAACTTCGTTTTCATCCATTGAAAACCCAGAACGGAGCTGAGGTGACAAACTGTTGGTATGAAAAGGTGATTGCGTATAGCTTTGCACAGGTCCGTAATCGCTTTGGCCCCACGCAGTGTTAGCGATGATTAGGGGAATGAGAGATAACAAAAACTGCCGACAAAAGATCATATAGTCATTTCAAATGCTTATGTAACTGATAAAATTATAGTTTATGATTTTGTCGTGTGCATAGTTTGTGATCGGACATGGGCTAGATGTCGTCAATCCGGCCCACCGTGGCTGAAGGCTGAATAGGGTTGTTACAATGGATATACTTTTTCGAACCGTTCTAGTATTAACTCTGACTGTAAATTGAATTCGGCGCCAATTTCACCTGCGTATTGAGTAAAGAACTTAATGTGTGCTTCACGCCACCATTCATAGCTGAGGTCACCTTCTCCTTCTGAGCGAGCAAATTCTGCACTAACCTGATCGAAAGGGCAAACTGAAACATCTGTCAGGCGAATGATACACACTGGCTCCTGTTGCCAGTTAAGCACCACCGTGATTCGACCAACCTTAGGAAGGGGCTCTTGTTCAATATCGTAGCCTTGCTTCAGACTACAACTTGCTCTCTTCACACCTTCGTTTATCAATCTGGCGCATTCGTTGGCATTAAACTCATCAGCGCAAAAGTATTCAGCGATGGTACTTGGTATCGCTTCTCTCTGCTGAGGTGTCAAAGTGGTGAGATATTGGTCTAGGTATGTTTGTTGTTGTGGGGTCACACTGTCTTCCTTGAACAATCACCCTCTCAATCGGAGAGGGGGATTCTATTTCGTTGCGCCTAGGCGGCACTAAGATGGGTGGTAATATAAGGCAGCCATGCTTGTTGGTAAAGCGCTTTTGATTGAGCTCGCATTGTATTAATTTGGGCGAATTCAAACTCACTGATGTCTCGACTCTCTGAAGCGGCTTGACGCTCTATTTTCTGAATACGTTCGTAAAGGTCATGTTCTGGACCGCTTTTTACATCAGCAATGGCTTTAAGGTGTAGCTGGACTTCAGCCACTATTTTGGTCTTTGGAAGCTGAACTAACAGATTCAAGTCACGATAGCCCGAAGCGCCGGGTTTCTTAAAGCGATTTTTTACCTTCACGACAGTGGTTTCACGGTTTAACACTTCATAAGCGGACATCAAGCTTTCGATGTCATTGGCAACAATCGTTGCACGGGCGAGGTCAGTAATACGTTCTGTATCCCCATCCAATTCGTAAGCGATTTTTTGTTTTGCTCTGTCTGCCGACTTCACTCCGGCAAAGTAAGCGTCCGTTGAGGTCAACATAGCGGTGCTCTTACAGAGCATTTCTAGTTCAGCTTGAGCTTGGTGTGCTTTGCTGTAAAGAATATCGAAGTCAGAGTAGGGCTGAAGAGGAGTTGTTGGCGTGGATTGGATACCATACAGGCCACTTAGGTTATGTTTGAATGCTTTGGAACAGACTTCGTTCTGGTTCGTTGAACGATTTTCTTCACTACCGGGTGTTGTTGGAATAGCGGCGAAAGCTGGTGCGCGGCTGAGCATTAAAAGCATCAGGGCCGTAGTTCGCAAAAATAGGCTCATTCACTCTCCTTAGATTCGTAGCGTCTTGGATAAATGGTGCAAGAAAAGGTTCAACAGCCAAAACGTACTTATCTCTACTCTTTATATTGGGGCTTGCTGACGAATTACAATATCGTTTTTACCCCATGATTTAATTATTTGAACTCTTTCAATTTATTTGAGCGTCTGATTCGCTTATGGTTCATTCTCAAGTTGTAAATAAGTATAAACACCCAACCTGAACCTAATCTGAACGTTTTATACAGCTTGAGGGATACCACTCAGAAATGCTTTGGTATAGGCTATGAGTCAGTCACGTCAGGTAGGGAATAGAAATGAAAGATCCAGAATTTTGGCACAGTAAATGGGCATCAAACCAAATTGGTTTTCACCGCGAAGATGTCAATCCATTGCTGGTTCAGTATTGGTCCGAAACAAAACCGAACAGAGAGGATAAAGTGTTTGTCCCACTATGCGGCAAGACAGAAGATCTTGTCTGGTTGGCGACCAAGCATGACGATGTTCAAGGCGTAGAACTGAGTAAAATTGCTGTACGCTCTTTTTTTTCTGAACATTTTTATACGCCTACGGTGACCTCAATAAGTGGGCAGCATGAATTGTATCAGTTTGATGAGCTGTCTATTTACAACGGAGACATCTTTACTGCGCCGGTTCAGCCTGTCGAGATTGTGTATGATCGCGCTGCTCTCGTCGCATTGCCAGAAGAAATGCGCACTGACTACGCTCAACGAATCAAATCATTGCTTAAACCTGGCGGTAGAATTCTGTTGGTCACTCTGGATTACCCACAGGCTGAAATGGCGGGTCCTCCATTTTCAGTCGCCGAGTCTGAAGTTCGCCAACTGTTCTCAGAATATAAAATTTCCAAACTGTATCGTGATGATGCTGATGAGAAGCATCCGAAGATAGCGAAGAAAGGCTTATCCCACTTTGCAGAAGAAGTGTATTTGATCGAGAGCGAATGATAACAGCCCCTGTGTTTGAGCGCAGGGGCTGTTATTTTAATAAACGATGTTTACCTTAGCTGCGCTGGCGACAGCGCTTTCTATTGCTTGCTCAATCGTGTCTCTCCGAGCAATGCTCACTCCTAAGCGTCTTCGTCCGTTGATATCAGGTTTGCCAAACAAACGTAGCTGAGTTTGCGGCTCGGCTAGAGCGTCGGGGACTCCCTCAAACTGAATATTCTCGGATTGACCTTGCCCTAAAATCACGGCAGATGCGGTTGGACCGTATTGAGTGATACCTGAAATAGGTAAGCCAGTGAAAGCGCGTACGTGCAGTGCGAATTCAGAACTGTCTTGAGACATGAGAGTGACCAAGCCGGTGTCGTGCGGGCGAGGGGAGACTTCATTGAAAATGACGGTGTCACCCTTGACGAACAGTTCGACACCGAAGATGCCGCGGCCTCCCAATGCATTAACCACCTTACTAGCGGCATGCTGTGCGGCAGATAGGGCGGCTTGAGACATCGCTTGAGGTTGCCAAGATTCACGATAATCACCGTCTTGCTGGCGATGTCCGATCGGAGCACAAAAGTGGATGCCATCAATCGCTTTGACGGTTAATAAAGTAATCTCATAATCAAAATCGATAAAGCCTTCAACAATGACACGCCCTGCGCCTGTGCGGCCACCTTCTTGAGCGTATTGCCATGCTGCTTTTACGTCTGTCGCTGATTTAATGACACTTTGACCTTTGCCTGAAGAACTCATGATCGGTTTACACACGCATGGTATACCAACAGATTCAATGGCTTGGGTGAACTCTTCATAGGAGCTTGCAAAATGGTAAGGGGAAGTATTGAGGCCAAGTTGTTCTGCTGCCATTCGCCGAATTCCTTCTCGATTCATTGTTAGGCGAGTAGCATTCGCTGTCGGGACCACATTGACGCCATTGGCTTCAAGCTCAACCAGCTTATCTGTAGCAATTGCTTCGATTTCAGGTACTACATAATCGGGTTTTTCTTTGGCGATGAGCTGTTCTAGTGCATCACCATCAAGCATGTTCAGTGTGTAGCTACGGTGTGCTACCTGCATTGCGGGGGCATTTTCATATCGATCACAAGCGATGACCTCCAAGCCCAAACGTTGACATTCAATAGCGACTTCTTTTCCAAGCTCTCCCGAGCCTAGGAGTAAAACTCGTGTCGCATTGGTGCGAGTTGCAGTACCAAACATAGATAACCTTTAAATACGCGGATATGAAGTTGACTCGAATCATACGCATATATAGACAAAAAGCAAACGTTTGCTTTTTGTGTCGGGAGGATACAGTGCAAGACCACGAAACCTCGCTCAGCCAGCCATAGCGGAAAAAAATTTGAAGGATGCTGCTTTCCTTATTACCGAATTTCATCAATAAGTTAGAGCTTTTGAGACCAGTGAAACTTTGATGTAACAAACAAATTGTTATTGTGATTTGTATCAATAATGAGAATACTTAAGTAGAATGATGAGTTTGAGCTTATAATTCACTCAAACTATAAAATTAACAATAGTAGCCTTAGCCGATAGATGAAATACGATCCAAGCAACTCCATAAAGGTTCCAATTGATACGTTGACGGTTGGAATGTTTGTTACCGCAATCGAAGATAACGAACGCGTTAATTTAGCCAATGCTGGTAGAGTCTCCTCCCAGCAAGCTATTCAGCAGCTGATCAAAAATGGAATTAGATTTGCGTGGGTGGACCAAAACCTTTCTGTCAAAGGAAGTGTCTTTAAGCCGGTGGTTGAGGAGGCCCTACCCGAAGAAAGTGCATCGACCACACCGGTAACGCGAAAGCCTATGAGCCGGTTTTCCAAGCAAAAGCGAGCTTCAAAGATCATCCGTGAAGCGAAAGATCTGGCTCAAAAAATCCTCAACCAAACGTTTGATGATAAGTCGATTCATGTCGATGAATTGGAGGGGTGGGCCGACGACCTTATCGAAACCGTATTGATTGATTCAGATGCGTTACATTGTGTCTCTGCTTTGCGCAACAAAGACGAATACTTGCTTGAACACTCAGTCAATGTTGCAACCTTACTCGTCACCTTTGGTAAGCATCTTGATTTGCCAAAGGACACGCTTAAACAGCTTGCAATTGGCGGCATCATTCATGATGTTGGTAAAATCAAGGTCGATGACAAAGTTCTGCATAAACCTGGCAAACTCACACCTGAGGAGTTTGATCATATGAAGCTTCATCAGGTGTTTGCTGAAGAGATTATCCTAACGGTGGAGGGATTAGGAGACATCAGCCGAGATGTGTGTTTGATGCACCATGAAAAGTTAGATGGTAATGGTTACCCTAAAGGCCTGAAAGGCGAGGAAATTCCGCTGCATGGTAGAATGAGTTGTATTGTTGATATTTACGATGCCTTGACTGCCGATCGTTGTTACAAAAAAGGGATGAGTTCGGCGGAAGCGTTCAAGATAATATTGAGTTTAACGCCATTTCATCTTGATCGGGACTTGGTTTATAAGTTTATCAACTGTATCGGTGTTTATCCTGTGGGAGCATTGGTCGAGCTCAATGATGGCAGGGTAGGTATTGTTTGGACATCGAACCCAGATGAGCCCTTAAAACCAGAAGTGAAGTGTTTTTATTCGCGTAAATACAAGCGCTTTGTTGACGTTAGCTTTGTCGATATTAAAAATAGCCAGTATAAAATCGAGAGAGCGATTGCTCCGTCTAACCTAAATGTCGATCCGACTCCCTTCTTTGATGTTTGATCAGACTGCAAAAAAGGCGCTTTTTCAGCGCCTTTTAGTTTTATTGTCTTAGATGGCCAGATACGCAATAGGAATATCTGGGTTAATTGCTTCCAGAGTTGATTGCGTGTCGGCGAGGTGACTAATAGAACCTTCAGACATTTCAACTAGCGCGGTTGTTGCAATATCGTCAAAAGATTCACCATCAAGTAAGAGTTGAATAAGTGCCACTTGTAGAGGTGGAAGACTAGGGTTAAATGCTGCGTTTTCAGCATAGGCACCTTGATACACTTTGCCGTTTTTCAGCTTGATGCTCACGCCACTTAAGTTGTGTGTATACGGCGCGTGACTCTTATTGAGCGCACTCAGGGCTTTCAGTATCATTTCATCAGACTCTTGACACTTTTTGCCGTGATCTATAGTCGCCATCAAACCGGATTTGATGCCAAGATCAGATGGACCAAAGGATTCAGGTAGGTACTCTTTTAGTGTTTTTTCATCACGTTGAGGTAGTTGGACTACCAAGCTGTCCGCCGTCGTCAGTTCGTTCATAAACTGTCGGCAGTGGCCACATGGGCTAAAGTTGATTGTGATGTCAGAGATACCTTGCTCGCCTTTCATCCAGGCATGGCTGATGGCAGATTGTTCTGCATGAACCGTTTGGCCGAGTTGGGCCCCTAAGATCTCTACGTTTGCTCCAAAGTACAGGCGTCCGGTAAGACCGCGAACAATGGCACCCACGTAGAATTTCGAGATCGGCGCATAAGAGTAAGCGGCGGCAAAAGGAAGTAGTGAGACACGCAGTTCATCGTCTTCCAAGCCGGAAATCGTCAATAGCTCTGCAAATTGTTCCGAAGAGAGCGTCGCGTCAAAATCATCCGCTAACAAAATAGGAGAAAGGAACTCTGCGACTTTAGCTGGCGCTTCAGACAGCGCTTGTTCAATGCGGCTTCTCATATTGAATCCTTGTTTAAGCAATAATAGGTATCTTGGGGCTTGCCTGAGTTACCTGTTTAGAGTGGCTTGCCCTGATACTGGTATTACATTTTATGTAAAACGGAGAACTTTTCTGAGATTTGTATCACATAAAAGTTTGCAATGAATTTTGTTGTTTCATAATTAGAGTGAGCTCACACATGATAACGATTGCACTCTTCGATAAAGTGATGTGCGTCGGAATGCGAGGATAAGCAACCCGACGCAATAGTTATGCTGCTAGCCAGATAGCCAGCGCAAAGAATGAGGGGGCGAGGATGGAGGTGATCACACCACAAACTACCAGTGCTAAAGAACTGAAGGCGGCATCTTGAGCATCTTTTTCTGCACAAGTTGCGGTACCTAAGGCGTGTGAGACCGTACCCATAGTCAACCCTTTAGCAATAGGATGTGTAATGTTAAGCCAGTTGTATATAGGGTAAGCCAAGATGGCGCCAAACAGGCCGACCAGCAAAACCAGAATAGCGGCAATAGCTGGCTCCCCGCCAAGATGGCTCGACACTTCCATTGCGATGGGAGTCGTAACCGACTTGCCAAGTAAACTAGCGATCAAAGAGAGATCCGTTTGCATGTAGGAGGCAATAACGGTGGCTGTTAGCATCGACATGATGCTGCCGACACCACACGCCAACATAATGATCCGCCAGTTAGCGCGTATCTGTGGCAGTTGTTCATACAGAGGGTAAGCGAGAGCAACCACAGCAGGTTGAAGTAGGAAATTAATCCATTTATTGTCATCGTAATAAGTTTCAAACGGCACATGAAGATAGGTGAGCAACGGAATCATGACCGCTAAACTGATTAACAGAGGGTTCATAAAAGGGCTACTGACCTTTTGGCATAGCCAGCGCGCAGATAGGAAAACGATAATCGTCACCACTAGCCACATTATTGGTTACCTCGCTTTAGCATTCTATCCAACATCAGTCCAAGCACAACGATGACGATCAATGTGCCTCCAACGGCACTAGCGAGAATAGGCAGGGCATTGTTGTAAAGCAGATCGAAATGCTCCATGAGTCCGACGCTGATCGGTACAAACAGAAGTACCATGTAGCGAATAAACAACGTGGCGCTTGGGCGTACCCACTCAACAGGTACTAGGCCACTCGCAAGGAGAGCGAATAGGATAAGCATACCGATAATGCTTCCCGGAATAGAGATATCTAGAAGGTTTTGAAGGTTCATGCCTGCCATAAGACAGAGTAAAATCAGCCCCATAGATACGACGTATTTAAGCAAGGTTTTCGCCATAGGTAGTGTCGTCCAAATTTTATCAACGTTTGCGTATGTGAAATCGCTGAACCTCCGGTTCAGTATGTTCACAGGCCTCGATCAAGGTGGTAGTTGTTATTGTATGATGAGGCCTAGATGTTATAGGGTGCAGGCAATAAGTTGTTAAGATACTAGTTTTTGAACGTATTGGTAAACCGATTTTAAGACAGCTATCTTTTTATCGTCACCCTCATGTTCGTGAACTAAGTTTTCTAAATTCAGCATGTAGTCTTCAATTCGACTTTCGAAGTACTCGCGGCAGTGATCCGCCCATTTTTTTTGTTCCATCTCGTCTAATGTCCCCGGGAAATGTCTTGCCCGGTAACGAAATAGAAGTGGAGCAATTCTTTCATCACAGAACGCTATATCAAGGGCAGAAAGGTTGTTTGGTTCAGTCTCTCGTATGATGTCCATTGATTTTTTTGCCGCAGGAGAGAAGAAACTGTCGTAAAGCATGGTGTCGACATCATCGCTCTTCTCGTATTCTCGCTCGATGCTGTATAGCGAATTGAGCTTTTCTCTAATTTCTGGGTGTTGTCTTAGTCGTTCAAGGTTTTGCAAACACTGTTCTCTATCAATGCCTATGTTAGCTGCATTTTCGGCCGTTAGTGTTTTAGCTGGCGCCAAAATAGGACACTTGTTGAGATGGATAAGTTTGACTGGCACAGGTAGCTCGTCTTGGCCAAGCTCAGAGTGTTTGGTGTAGAGGCGTTGATTCAACTGTTCGACATCCAAATCCAATAACGGCTGAGGATCTTTCGCTAGATCGACAACAATCACTGCGTTCTGATTGGTTGGATGCCAAGCGACTGGCACCACCCAACTGGTGTAATTGCATTCACGCCCCAACATCCCCGATACGTGCATAAGCGGCGTCATATTGACGATATCAACCAGTTCGTTGAGTTTACGTTTGTGGCGCATGCTAAGGAAATAATCAAACAGCTTAGGTTGAGCAGCTTTGACCTTTTTGGCCATTTCGATCGTTGCTATAACGTCGGCCATTGCATCGTGTGCATTCTCGTGCTCAATGCCATTGGCCACCGATAAGTGCTCTAGCTTGAAACTAGTAAAGCCTTCTTCATTCTCCGGCCAGGTAACGCCCTCTGGACGAAGCGCATGACAGGCGCGCATAACATCAAGTAAGTCCCAACGAGAGTTGCCATTTTGCCAGCTCCATGCATATGGATCGATGAAATTTCGGTAGCAGGTGTAGCGTGTCACTTCATCATCAAATCGAATGCTGTTGTAGCCTAAGTTGATGGTGTTTGGCGTAGACAACTGCTCATGAATTTTGGCAATAAATTCCGGCTCTGGTAGCCCTTTACTAACTGCTGTTTGAGGCGTGATACCAGTAATAAGCGCAGCTTCAGGCGATGGAAGATAGTCTGAAGGTGGTTGGCAGTAGATAACAAGAGGCTCACCGATAATATTGAAGTCCATATCGGTGCGTACACCCGCAAACTGGGACGGTCTGTCTTTTGCTGGGCTGGTTCCCCACGTTTCATAATCAAAAAAGAAGAATGTGGGCTGTTCGGTATTGTTCATAGCATTATTATTTTGTTGGTAATTCTTCAAATCAAGCCTTGTAAATCAGTCGATTAGCGCTAGTCATGTTGCTGTATTTTGATTTGAATATTTTAGTTTTTGCACGTTTTACATTTGCACTTGCGTCTAAATATGTGTCCAAATTCTGTAAGTGCTGTGTCCTAATTTTTAAGGCATACAAATTGAGCATCACAGATAAGCAACTAAAGGCGATTGCTAAGCAATCTGAGTATAGCGGCCGAGCAGAATTGAGTGACGGTGAAGGGCTCATTGCGAAAATATCGCCCAAAGCAAACATCACTTTCAATACCGTTGCAGGTTCAATGGTAAAAACAAACGCATCCGTATCGGGAAGTATCCGATAATCAGCCTTAAGAATGCAAGGCAAATCCACAAAAGGATGCTTGAGCTGAAACAAGAGGGCAGAAACCCTGAAATTGCCTTAACTGGTGAAACAGACTTCGTCAAAGTCATTTAGGGACAGGCACTATAAACTTATGGTTAACCCCACAATTAACCATCACCTGGGCTCCTGTCGGCGTTGTTATTGACTTCCAACTATCTTTAGTGTCTTTCCACCCTAACTTTGAAGAACCCTGAAAGCTTCCTCAAGATAGTCTTTTGGTGTGTGTCCTGAATTTATTTTCGAATTTATTTTCTGTGTCCTGAATTTATTTTCAAGGTGAGTAAGGTGTTGGCGAAATCCGGGCACCTTTGACGGTCTCGTTCAAAACCCCATTGATGGCGCCTGTGGGGTGGGGTGAATGAACGTACCTTTAGAGTCAACATGGATTTTAAATGAATCTAGTTGATTTTATTTACAGTTTTTATGATTTCGATTTAGTATGTCTCCCCCCTCCCCAAAAAAGGAAAGTTCATGCTTAAGAAGGCCTTGGCATGTTTAATCGCCACTACTATTAGCCAAGTTCACGCCGGGTCCTACCACTGCCAAAAGGAAAAACTGTTTAACGATCCGCTCGTTCGTTTACCGATTGCGGTTAAATTTGGTTGTTTAGATAAAGCTAAAGAATTTATCAAACTGGGCGACAACCCTGATAATCGAGATTTGTACAACATCACGCCTCTGATGCATGCGGCTCGAGGACATAGCGCCACCACGATGCTTCAACACCGAGGAGAGAGCCCCTTACTGATCGAAGATTTGATCAAGGCGAAAGCGCAACTCAATTTAGTGGATAACGATGGTGTAACGGCGCTGATGTATGCCGCCCTCGAGAATAATGCTTATGTGGCCGAGAAACTGATTGCCGCTAAGGCCGATCTCAATGTGCAAGATCATTCGGGCATGACGGCCATGCTGTACGCCAGCACACAAAGGGACGCCGCCATTGCAGAGCAACTGATTGATGCGAACGCTGACTTAACGATTCAGGACTATCATAGAGGCTGGACAGCCCTCATGTATGCCAGTCAAAAGGGGCGGACTGAGATTGTAGAAAAGCTAATTGCAGCCAATGTAGATCTTGATATCAAAGACAATCAAAGCGCTGCACGTACGGCCTTGATACTTGCAAGTTACAGCGGAAAAATTGATGTTGTAGACGCGTTACTGAAAGCAAATGCGAAAACCTATATACGGGATTCGACGGGCTATTCCGCTTTAGATTATGCAAAAATAAACAACAGTCGCAAAATAGTGGCGCTTTTTAGCCAATACAGGCAATCCATTGATATCAAAAACTTGCCAGTCGAACCAGAAATTTGTCGTCATACCCGCACTCAACAAGAAAAACCTGCGCTCATTTATGCGGTTGACAATGACTGCGCCCAGACAGTAAAAACATTGTTAGCGGAAGGCGCAGAGACTGAAGTCACCAATCAGTATGGTCGAACGGCTCTGATGGCCGCCAGTTTACAGCGCCATGCCGTCATTGCCAAATTGTTGATCGAGGCAGGGGCAAACGTGAAAGCGTTGTCTAACGGCGGCAGTACTCCTATTGGTGAAGCCGCAAGAGCAGGCGCTGCCGAGATTATTGAGCTACTCGTACAAGCAGGGGTTAATATCGAGACGCTTAACAAAGATGGAGAAACCCCGTTAGTGGAGGCGAGTCTCTACGGGTGGCCATCGGCGATTGAAACACTGCTTAAACTCGGGGCCAACACAAGCGCTACCGATCGCCATGGTCGAGAGCCTATTTTTATCGCCAGTGCCCGTGGTCACCTCGAAGCAGTCAGAGAATTTCTCAATGCCAAGGTGGATATTGATCGACAAGATGCTGACGGAAGAACCGCGCTTATGGAAGCCAGTGATCGTTCAAAAGCGGATGTCGTGAGAGCGCTGATTAAGGCAGGAGCCGACACCGGGCTCAAAGATAAAGAAGGGGACACCGCGATATCCTTAGCCCGAACGCGAACAAATAACCCAATGGTAATGAGATGGTTATCAAACGCCGAGTATGTAAAGCTCTATCCGAAAATTCAAGAGTTGGTGGTGGCCAGTACGCCCTTATCTGATCCAAAACTTTCCGCACTGATGGATCAGGTGGTCAATCTTGCGCCGAGGCAAAAACGCAGTCGTTTTTCCTCTCTCTACCTGCAAGATCGAGAGGGGTTATCATCCTTACCTCATGACCCAAACGAATTTCAAGACTACTACTGGTGGTAAGCGTCGATTCAAGGCGCGACCAATGGTGGACAGGCACGGCTTCAGTTCTTTTTCTAGTCTTTTGGTGTGTGTCCTGAATTTATGCCTGAATTTATGTCCTGAATTTATGTCCTGAATTTAGGGGCTCTGTACGAAAAAATCTATTCACAAGCGCCAACGTATTATTCGTTGGCGACCACTCAATAAGTTACGCCATCTATTTATGTGTCGAGAATCTTGCCTGATAAGGCGTTAATTCACTCCCTTCCATCGTTAAGGGAGCGTATAGATTAGGTCTACGACCTCTGATCCAGCGTCTGCCTGTACACATATTTAGATCTTTCCCATTGAGATCGGCAATAACCATATCATTATCGATGCAGTCAGTTTCAGCGATAATTTCACCATAGGGATTGAGCACCATCGCGTTCCCCGTTCTAACTTCATCCATATCAACCCCAACACCGTTACTAAATATCAGGAACATACCATTGTCATGGGCACGCGCGGGTAGCCAACGCAACAACCATTTTCTTCCTTTAGAACCTTGCATTTCAGAACGAATCGAATCTGGATCTTGGTGACGATTATACCAAAGTTCGGGATCAATCAACCCCATCGCATTAGGGCTGCGAGAGTTTGTTCCGCCTGTTTGATGAGGCGCGACTAGTATATCAGCCCCTTTTAATGCTGTTATTCGAACATTCTCAACTAAATTATTATCCCAGCAAATCAGGATTCCTAAACGGCATCCATGTGGTGTATCAAATACAGTGTATTCATTGCCAATTTTCATGTGTTCGCTGACGAAGGTATGCAGCTTTCTGTGTTTGGATATCTGGCCATCAGGCATTGCCATTACGTAAGAATTGTAGAGATTTCCGTGCTTGTCCTTTTCAATTAAACCTGCGCCGATGCTGATTTGGTATTGCTCAGACATTTTTAGCAAGCGTTGAGACGTTTCTCCTTGTGGAATGAACTCGGACAAATCATTGATCTCAGATTTCTTGAGTTTCGAAACATGCCAATAACCAGTCACACACATTTCAGGGAAGACGATAATTTTTACCCCTTGTTTAGCTGCCTCTTCTACGTAACTTTGAATGACCGATAAGTTGTAGTTTTTGTCGTTCGCATGGTGGTTAAATTGGACAGTAGCAACACGGATATCTTTCATAATTTTTCCTTTACTTAGTGAATATCAACTATTTTAAAAAGCTCTTTTGATTCCGTATAATGAATAAAATTCCTATAATTAATGAGCATATGGAATGGATGTTGTCGATTTACGCACATTTTGCCAGCTAGCGGTGGATGGTAACTATCGAGTAGCTTCAGAGCACTTACACATCACTCAGTCAGCTTTAACTAAGAAGATTCAGCGCCTTGAAGCTTTTTGTGGAGTAGTTTTATTTGAGAGAGGAAGACAAGGGGCCAGTCTAACTGCGGCAGGCGTAGCTCTTTTACCTGAAGCGCAACGAATTGTATCGAGTTTTGAATCGTATAAGTCTCTAACTCAACGAGTCGCCAAGGGAGTTGCAGGAACTCTCAATATAGGTTTTGGTATATCTTCCTACTACCTTGCACCAGATTACATAGCCAAGTTTAAAAAATACTACCCAGAGATCCACATTACACTTAACGATATACCATCTCAAAAGCAGTCAGAATTGCTACTTCAGGGCGATCTTCATCTCAGTTTTAGTCGACTACCAACTGTAGATCCGCTGAAAGGCATGAAGCTCTGTACAGATCACTTAGTGCTTGCGACGCATAAAAGTCAAATTATAGACAAGAACAAACTGTGGTTTTTGTTAGATTCAATCGATTATTTACAGCTTAACCCTGAGCGAGGTAAGGGGCTAAGCCAACAAATAAACATGCTATTGGAAGAGCATGAGAAAACACTGAATGTAGTTCAGGAGGCCGATGATATTCAAACATTGTTGGCACTCGTATCAGCAAATTTGGGCTTCACTATTGTCCCTGCAAGTGTAAAGCATATTGCGAATGAGAATGTTGCCTTTTGGGAGCTGTCTGGGGTAAATAGCTCTTGGGATGTTGGCCTAATTTGGAATGAGCAGTTAGAGAGCTTTGCAAAAGATAACTTCATTCAATTTGTAGAGAAGATGCAAATTGAACGTCTTTGATTCTATAGGTTTGATGAAACTCATATTTGTACAAAAGCGCCCTAAATCGTTCGTCACATCTTGGTAATCTTTACTTTCTTGATCGGGTATCTCTTTACAGCCTTAAACAATAGCAGCCGTCTTCTGTGACGGACTTGTCTAAACCCCATCCTTTACTCGACACATTGTTAACACACCTCTTTACAAGGTACTGATTTTTGACCACTTAATCGGCCTGCGTGCTGAAAGCGTTGACTCTTCTAAACCCCAGCGATATCCTGCAACAGCACTGGCAAAATCCAGTGTCGGGATTCGTACCCCGCCTCAATTCACTAGTCGCATAGAGCGTCAGCAAAACGCTGCTCTCTATGTGCTGCCTTGGCGCACCTGTAGAAAACGGATTGGTTTTTGTTTGAACAATCCGGTTGGTATTACGGTGAGCTGGGCGAGGCAGCCTAGGCTGGCCGTTTACTAGTGAGCGGTAGTACGAACCTTGTTCAGTTCACCACCCTTTGTTATGGGGCCTCTGTGTGGTGATGGAAATGTTTTCCTGTTGGAGGTTACCATGCCAAAGCTCACGGCCGATCATGTTCTGAAAGTCCTCAACTCTATTTGCTATCGTATTCACACCGAGCCTGAATCGATGCGATCCCATATGCGAGATTTATCGACGCTGCTCAATGGGGCCGACCCTAAATAAACGTCCCAATATAGCTGGCTCGAAGCGTTTATTAGACAAGCGCAACTCAATCGCTTTACTGAGCACTGCTCCCCATCTCCTGGCACTCCCGATCTTTGTTTAATCAAGATGCAGAACCAAAACGCTTATAATTTGTGTTTTACCCAAGATGTCGACCAATGTATTTGTCGTTTGCAGTCTTTGTGTGCACAGCCGATCGAGCTGGTGGCGCACGGGAAGGCGAAACTGAGCCCAGATGCACTGCTTGAGGTACTGTCTGAACCGCAGATCCAGAAGAACCGCTGGTTTCCATTGAGCGATAGTCAGCGAGATGGCATCGTTAAAACGCTTAAGGCAGAGCAAATTCTCACCTCGCGTTAATTGGCTATCAACGAGCAGGTACAGAATTAGCGAAGTTTTGAGTGGGGCGTTCGCTCTAGCCTTTGTGCTGTTCATTTATATCGCTATTGGGGTTAGGATCGGTTTGAATATGAAAAGGCTTGTTTTCCGACAACCCAGTCTCATTTAGCCGCTAGGGCTTATAAATTATTGTTATTAATTGGATTGTCGCTATTTTTGCTAAGATAACACGCTCGGTTAAAAAGTGATAACGCGCAAGCTCGTTTTTATATATTGGCAGAATGTATAGTTTGATGCGTTTATATTAATTTTTAGTCACTTATGATGTAGTGGCTTAATAATCAAAGAAGACAAATTTAGGGTGAGGAGGCTCAACAAGTCTAAAATGACCAAGCCCCGTGTGAACAACTCGGGGCTTTTCTATCCGCTCAATTTTCTAGCAATCAAGCGCCTCCTCTTCGTCCGTCACTTTCTCACCAAGCAGACGACTGGTAATAGTACCCGCAGTCATAGCACCTGACACGTTGAGTGCAGTTCGAGCCATATCGATCAGAGGTTCAATGGAAATAAGCAATGCGGCAATGGTTACTGGTAATCCCATTGCTGGAAGCACGATGAGTGCTGCAAACGTCGCACCGCCACCCACGCCTGCGATACCGAATGAACTGACCACGATAATCGCCACTAGAGACAAAATGAAGTTGATATCTGTTGGGTCTATGCCGACGGTTGGAGCCACCATCACGGCCAACATTGCAGGGTAGATGCCTGCACAACCATTTTGTCCAATAGTTGCACCAAACGAAGCTGAAAGGTTTGCAATCGCTGGAGGCACGCGCAGTTTGTTGATTTGCGCTTCCACATTGAGTGGAATGGTGGCTGCTGAGCTGCGTGAGGTAAATGCGAATGTCAGTACTGGCCAAATTTTCTGGAAGTACTCTTTCGGGCTAACACCAACGAAGGACACCAAAATACCGTGAACCACAAACATTAGAGCGATTGCAACGTAAGAGGCAACGATAAAGCCTAATAGATTTAGGATGTCGCCTGCACTGGATGTCGCGACAACTTTCGCCATCAACGCTGCGATACCATAGGGTGTGAGGGCCATAATCATCTTCACCAAGCGCATCACAACAGATTGAGTTGCTTCAACAAAAGTACGAATTGGTGCTTCTAACTGTTCTTTTTCAGCCATCACCTTACGTGCAGCAATACCGGTCAAAACACCAAAGATCACCACAGCAATAATCGAAGTAGAGCGAGAACCTGTGAGATCAGCGAATGGGTTAGTAGGGATAAAGCTGACCAGCATTTGTGGAATAGTGAGATCGGCAACAGTATCTACGCGGTTTTCAAGCACGGCGATACGAGCAGTTTCACGTGCGCCCTCTGTGAGTCCTTCAGCAGATAGACCAAATGCTTGGGTGATGACAATACCAACAATGGCTGAGATTGCGGTCGTCGCAAGTAGCACTGAAATCGTCAGACCTGAAATTTTGCCCAGTGAACCACCTTTGTCTAGTTTCACAACCGCTGCAATCATGGATACTAGGACCAGAGGCATGATGACCATTTTAAGTAGGCCAACATAACCACGTCCAACCACGTTAACCCACTCTAGGGTTTGCGCGATGACAGGGTTGCCTTCTCCAAATACAAGCTGAAGCACCAGGCCAAATGAGCTACCTAGTACCAAACCGAGTAGTACAAGTCGTGATAGAGTCTTCTCTTTTTGCTGCTGGCCATAGAGGAAGAACATAATGCCGACAAATACCACCAATGAAGCGATAGCCGCTACTGACATAATTAATAGTCCTTGTTGAGAGTTTGTAAGTTATTTATTGATAAAATTGATTACAGGATTAAATTCTGTAACAAACGATAATGATTTGAAATGTAGGATAGAAATGAAAAAAAGATATTTAGTATTCGTTTTAGTTATTAAAAGATGTGAGCTGTGTTGAATTTGCTCAATCAGCGGAGAAAATAGACGCATTATTTGTATTTGTTAATCAAGCTTCGCATTTGCATGCTATCCAATGTTTGAAGTTTTTGTTTAGTATTAGCCATGAGCCCATATTGCATTGCTTTCGCCACTTCATTTGCCTGAATCGGTATCAGTTTTGCGAGTTTTCCAAACATGAGTGGACGCAAAGATTTAAGCACTACTTGTACCACAGCCTCGTCGGTACGCGGTTTGTCTCTTAAGCCCACTAAGGGACCTGGCCTAACTATGGTGATATGTTCAAAACCGAGACGTTCAATCGCCATTTCCATCTTCCCTTTACAGCGAAGATAGTGGGAGAGAGAACGTACGGAGGCACCGTAGCTCGACACAACCGCTAGATGGGTAACACCAAGTACTTTCATCGTCTGGGCGACATCGCACACCAATTCATAATCAATACGCTCTAGCTCTTGCTTAGAACCGGCTTGCTTGATGGTTGTGCCTAGGCAGATAAATCCATACTTGGGTGTTAGTTTGTTGTCATCCCATTCCTGTACTTGAAGCTGTTTATTTTGAATGACCTCCAATTTAGGATGGAAAAAAGGCAGCTCGCGTCGGCTCAGTACATAGATATGCCTGATAGGATCTTCTTCTAACATCTGCTTGATGAGCTCAGTACCTATTAACCCTGTTGCTCCGGCGACCATAACGATCAGCTCTCTAGACTCAGACAAATTGGATTCCTTTCGTAAATCTTGACGAATAGAGCATCTAACAACAAATGCATAAAGTCTGTGATCAACCTTTTAGGTTGTGAGTAAAATTGGATTACGTTTGGCCTCATTTATTGAGGCCAAATCTGATGGTGGAGTTGTCAAGTTAGAGAGAGAGGGACTCGTTTTTGAGTCTTTGGATTCGACTTGTGTTGCTTCTGTTTCTTTGACTTTTGATTGGCAAACATACAAACCTCCTTGCACTATCAAAGTTGGGTAAACTTCATCACGGCTGATAACATGCAGTCTTTGTGCCGTCTAAAATTCAGGTTGTGGTAATTCAATAAGTTAGCTTTCGATTAGGTTGTACCCACTTAATAAGATAGGTGATAAATGAAAAAAATTTCATTTTTGGTATCAATTTGATTGCAAAAATGACAAGAGATTAGTGTTTTTCCATTGATAGTTGAGGGTGTTAACTGACTGATTTCACGTTACACTCTGAGACTCACAGGGGACTCGCGATACCAAAAGGATCAACAAGATGAATATCGACGCTAGCACGCTCGCTCCTACTCAGATGTACCACCTAATGACGCAGGCTGTGATTCCTAGGCCAATCGCCTGGGTTTTGACGGAATCTGGTCAAGCTGAATACAACCTAGCTCCATTTTCCTACTTCACTCCTATCTCTAGCAGTCCGCCTTTGTTGATGTTCTCTGTAGGTAAGAAGCCAACTGGAGAAATAAAAGATACAACCCGCAATGTACTCGAAACAGGTAGAATGGTAGTTCATATCGCGAATGCTGATCTGGCTGAGCAAGTGACTCAGACCTCAGCAAGCTTGCCACACGGTGAATCTGAAGTTGGTTTAGCGGGACTAGAGCTGGTCGATTTTGAAGGGTTCGAATTACCCCGAATCAAAGATTGCCCAATTGCTTTTGGGTGCAAGCTGTGTGAAGTTAGAGAAATTGGCGAAACCCCTCAAAGCCTAGTCTTTGCTCAAATTGAAGACATATACATTGCGCCGGAAGTGATTGGAGATAACCAAGAACGTTTAGTTATTGACGCACTAAAAGTGAACCCTCTTTCTCGTTTAGGTGGCAGTCAATACGCCAACCTAGACCAAACCTTTACCGTTGCCAGACCGAAATAAAGTCGTATGCTAGATCAATCTTATTCAGATGCTATTTGGCATCGAATTAATCAAAAAACTAAACCACTGGGTGCTCTTGGGCAGCTTGAAGCAGCCACCTATCATTTCGTACTGATTCAGAATAATGCAAAGGTGACAGCGTCACAGTTTTTGTCGTTCCCTGCGCTGTACGCAGTTCACAGATAAGCAAGTAGAGCGGACAGTCTGTATCAGCGAGTGTGCTCTATTGGCACGCCACTTAACATAAAGGATTAAAACATGACGACACCCAGTTGGAATTTGTCAATTGCTTACCATGGATTAGATGATAGTAAAATTGAGCAAGATGTCGCTTTGGTTCAACAATGCATTCAAATATTAGGACTGAACGTAGAAAAACGCAGTTCGGTTGCGGTGATGCAAAACGCAATATTGACCAGCGAAGCGGCGGGCAAGCTGCTTGCGACGATCAACACCTTTGCCACTTGTCACGCGTCTGTCGATGCGATGGACAGTGAGGCGAAAGCCATGATTGGCCGAGTTGCGAAATTGAGCTCAGAGTTGTCGCAAGCATTTACTCCTTATCAAGACACTCTAACTAACGCGCCCCAAGAATTTATCTCTGAAGTTTTAAACCATGAACATGGCGATGTGTCTGGCCAGGCGTTCCAGATCGAATGTACGCGAAAGCTGGCAGATACGAAGCTCAGTGTCGCTGAAGAGCAGTTATTGTCAGCCATGCAGGTGGATGGCCGTGATGCTTGGGGGCGAATGTACGACAATATCACAGGCTCACTTGAGGTCGAGCTGGGAGAAGGGGAAGAGAACCGTATTGGTTTTTCTCAGGCTGCCAGTATTTTGTATGGCACTGATTTCAACAATCAGGAATCGGCGTGGCGTGGTATTCAAACAGCGATGAGAACTCATCAGCAAAGCTTTGCTGGAATATTAAACGCGTTAGCGGGGTGGCGTCACACAGAAAACCAAAAACGCGCTTACGCAAAAGACGTTCATTTCCTAGATAACAGTCTTCATGACAGCCGCATTCAACCAGAGACACTAACGGTTATGATGCAAGTCGCTAAAAATAATCGTCACATAGGCCAGAAAGCCGGTCTACTTATGGCTCGGGTTCACGGCTTGGATGAAATGAAACCTTGGAACCACCTAGCAGGAATGCCGAGTCTGACAGACAGCGAGCCGAAGGTCTACAGTTTTGATGAAGGCATTGACATCATCACTAAAGCCTTTGCCCAAGTGGATGAGGAGATGGCGGAATTTGTTGCCATGATGGTGGAAAATGGCTGGATTGATGCCGCGCCTTCTGCCAGCAGAAGACTTGGGGCTTATTGTACTAAATTTGCGGCAACGCGCTCTCCATTGGTGTTTATGACCTGGGGTGGGAGTCGTTCGGATCTGCTGACACTTGCTCATGAACTAGGCCACGCTTTCCATAACTGGGTGATGCGAGATATGCCACTGTGTCAAACACGTTATCCCATGACGCTAGCAGAGACAGCATCGATCTTCGCAGAGAATATTGTGCGTGATTATCTCTTTGAGCAAGTGGAGAATCGCGAAGATAAACTCGAGATGCTTTGGGAAGAACTTTCGAGTTGCTACGCGTTGATGATTAACATCCCGGTGCGTTTCGAATTTGAAAAAGCGTTCTATGAGCAGCGAATGGCAGGCGAGCTCAGCGCTGAGCAGCTGTGTGACTTAATGAGCCAAACTTGGAAAGAGTGGTACGGCGAATCAATGACGGAAGCGGATCCTTATTTCTGGGCGAGTAAACTGCATTTCTCTATCTCGGAAGTCAGTTTCTACAACTATCCGTATTTGTTTGGCTATCTGTTTAGCAAAGGTGTGTATGCGCAAAGGGAAGCAAAAGGTGAACGTTTCTACTCAGATTACGTCAACCTCCTGCGTGATACTGGATCGATGATGGCTGAAGATGTGGTCGATAAACATTTAGGCATGACATTGAGCAACGAGGCGTTTTGGCAACAAAGTGTCGAGATGGTAAAACACAAAATTGATATGTTTGAATCTCTATTGGATTCCGAATAAATTCACCACAAATATGATATGATAGTCAACAAGCCGGGCAGGGAGTCTGCCCGGTTGTTTTATGTACAGCTAAAGCATTCTATCCCGAACAAAAAATGGTATCGGGCGTGGCAATTGAGTTTTTTACAATGAAGTGCCGGTTTTCTCTCGATAAGTGAGATCGTGGCTACATAAATTGCCTGAACAATTCACTAACATACCCGCTGTGCAATAAAGGAGTAGCGCATGACGAAAAACCTCTTTCGCCAATCTTTTCTTTTTGACAGCCTGAACTTAGAACAAGAGATGCCAGCAGGGGAAATCACCGTTGCCAATGGCACTGTGTTCAAGCTGCATCAACGTGGAGTTCTGGAAGTCATCCCATCAACGCTGGATGAGAACAGCAAACACATCATTCTTTCTTGTGGTGTGCATGGCAATGAAACCGCACCTATGGAACTGGTGGATAAAATCATTTCTGATATCCAATCTGGTTTCCAACCGGTAACAGAACGTTTGTTGTTCATCATTGCTCACCCTGAGTCAACCAATGCTCATACCCGTTTCCTTGAAATGAACCTTAACCGTTTGTTTGATGATAAAGAATATGAGCCGACGAAAGAGCTGGCGATAGCGCAGAATCTGAAACGTATTGTTGCTGATTTCTATCAGGACACACCGTCTGATCAACGTTGGCACCTCGATCTGCATTGTGCGATCCGTTTGTCCAAACACTACACCTTTGTCGTGAGCCCGAAAACACGCCACCCAGTGCGCAGTAAGGCGTTGATGGAGTTTGTCGCAAGCGGACATATTGATGCGGTGATGTTTTCTAACGCACCATCGAGCACGTTCAGTTGGTTCAGTGCCGAAAACTTTGCTGCGCAGGCATTGACAGTTGAGCTAGGGCGAGTTGCCCGCATCGGTGAAAATGACCTAGATAAGCTGGTTGCCTTTGATTTGGCGATGCGGGATTTGATCGCTTCCAGCGAGGCGGAGCACTTGCCACGTGCTCCTATGATGTATCGTGTCAGCCGAACTATTGTGCGTCTACATGATGACTTTGATTTCATGTTTGATGATGACGTTGAAAACTTTACCTCATTTAAGCACGGCGAAGTGTTTGGTCACGATGGTGACAAACCGCTGATGGCGAAAAATGAGGGAGAAGCGGTTGTATTCCCTAATCGCCATGTCGCAATTGGTCAGCGTGCAGCCCTCATGGTGTGCCCAGTGAAAACGCGTTATGAAGAAGGCCAACTTGTCTACGATTAAGGCGTTTACGGTCTAAACTCAGCACAGACGCTTTCTATTTTAATGGCTTAACGGTATCGTTAAGCCATTATTTTATTATACCGATAACTTTAGCCGTTTAAGGCCAATCTAAGCTGCATGGAACTGAGTCAATTACTAAGCCGTAGGCATCAACGCTGGAAGCGCTACTATATTGTGATCCTATCTGCGCTTGTTCTGTTCTCAGCGACGCATCTGATGGTTGGCGAAGTATTTATTTCTCCTTTTTCTGAGCTGACAAATCTTCAACAGCAACTGATCACTCAACTTCGTTTACCAAGACTGCTTGCCGCGATTGCCATAGGCGCCTCGTTGGCGGTTTCTGGTGCTGTGCTGCAAGTTTTACTTGGTAATGTTCTGGCAGAACCCGGTGTACTTGGCATTTCTGGTGGCGCCAGTGTCATGATGGTCATTGTGTTGTTTTTCCTTCCTGCGCTTGCAACACCCATCGGGTTTATGATCGCCGCTGTCATTGGCGCATTGGTGTTTACACTGTTGCTGGTTTCAATGGCGAAAGTCATGCGTTTAAGTACTACTAGACTCTTGTTGGTTGGGGTGGCGTTAGGCATTTTGACAGGCGCTATTGTTACCTGGGCATTCTATTTCAGCGACGATCTTAGCTTAAGACAGTTAATGTATTGGCTAATGGGCAGCATTGGTGGTGCAAGCTGGTATCACCACGTATTGACGCTGACTCTTTTCCCTGTACTTGTTTGGCTATGCATGAAAGGTAAGACACTAGACAAACTGATGATGGGGGAGTTGCATGCTAAGCAGCTTGGTGTTGACGTGGAAGCTGTGCGCTGGAAGTTAATCTTAGCCGTGTCGATTCTGGTTGGCGGCGCAGTTGCACTTGGTGGTGTGATTGGATTTATTGGCTTGATCGTTCCTCATCTTCTCAGGCTTGCATTGGGTAGTGAGAATCGATATTTGCTGCCTATCTCCGCATTGTCTGGTGCGATGCTGTTGGTGTTTGCCGATATCATTGCTCGAGTCGCCCTAGAATCTGCTGAGCTGCCCCTTGGAGTAGTCACTACAACCATCGGGGCTCCTGTCTTTATCTGGATGCTGGTGAAACATCATGATTCACGTTAATAGTTTATCGGTTGGCTCACGTTTGCTGCCGCTTTCGTTTTCTGTAGACAAAGGTGAAGTGCTTCATGTTGTTGGTCCAAATGGCAGTGGTAAAAGCACCTTGCTGACGGCGGTTGCTGGCTTGTTAGACTTTGAGGGTGACGCGACGATTTTTGATTTAGACGTTAAAAGTAGTTCCATTGAGAGCCTTGCAAGTTATCGCGGATTTTTGAACCAAAGTGATCGTCCTGCTTTCAATCTTGAGGTTTCACAATATCTTTCCCTGTCACTCCCAAGCTCTGTGCAGAACTTGGATGATACGGTGGAACAAGTCGTCAAAGAGCTGGTGGGTGTACTTGAACTGGAGGATAAGCTTCATCGTTCGATTCACCAATTGTCTGGAGGCGAGTGGCAGCGAGTGAGGTTATGTGCAATATGCCTGCAAATCTGGCCGTCTCTAAATCCCTATGCGAAGCTTCTTATATTGGATGAGCCTGCGGCGCCACTGGATATAGGTCAGGAAGCGTTACTCTATAAACTGATTCGTAAAGTTGCTGATATGGGTATCACTGTGTTGATGTCTAATCATGACCTTAATCGAACGCTTAAGCATGCCGATAAGGCTTTATTATTGGATAAAGGCGTTATTCAGAAAGTAGGTTCTGTAGAGCAGGTATTCGAGCCAAGTGAGCTTTCTAAAGTATTCAAAACTCGAGTTCAAAAAACGGATTTTAACGGAGAACCGGTATTAATCTTTGATTAATCAGGTAATCGCCCCATTAGACAATTCTCAAATATAGTGCGTTACGCACTATATTTGAGCACGTCTCAACTCCACGTAAATTGCTGGAAATGTCATTCTTATAAAAATCAACAAGTTACGGTTTGTAAAAACTTGGCATAAGTTTAGCTTTAATAAAAACGATACATTCTCGTTCTTGTTAGGCTTAGTCAATGTGAAGGGAAACCGGACATTTGACAACAATAAGCCATTTTTATGACTATGGCAGCTTCCGCCACCTAAGGACTTCCGAAGGTGGCGGCTTTTTATCTGGAGGTTTATGCCGTTAGCGGCGCCAGATCAGCAGGTCGGTAGTAAACAGACTTCAATACCTTGCCTTGGCGGATAGTTTTCGCTTCAGAAACAAAATCTTCGGCACATTTTGCGATGATGTAATCACCTTTTTGCACCGCCATTAATTGAATGCCCTGTTCAGCGTAATGGGCTTCTGTCTCTGCGTATTCTTTTTCGTTGCGGCAAACCTTGCTCATGTTGCTTGAGTGGACTTCGTCCCAACATGGGATAAAGTTGATGCCACGATTAACGGCAACATTAAGCAGTAGGTCAATCAAATAACTGATCGCAAGGTTCGATTCAACCTTGTCATCACCCAAATGAACTAGACGGCCCATCAAAACGTAAACGCTGTCGACGATAGCATCCGCTTGTTCTGTCTTATTATCCGCTTCTGCCAGTTCGGTAAGCTCTTCTACTGCTAAAGAGGTATGCAGTGTATCCGCTTTTTGGTCTAAGCTTTCTGGTGAGGCAA
Source organism: Vibrio sp. T11.5 (assembly GCF_027587155.1). Lineage (NCBI taxonomy): Bacteria > Pseudomonadati > Pseudomonadota > Gammaproteobacteria > Vibrionales > Vibrionaceae > Vibrio > Vibrio sp. T11.5. The sequence continues at coordinate 147,651 of NZ_JAPPTP010000009.1, read as the reverse complement.
CAGGCAAGTCGAAAGTAGTACGAAACTCAGTAATGTCGCGGTAAAGATGGTCAAAGATTTCTTGAGTAAGTTTGGATAGGTGCATTCACTTAACCTGCATTTGGTAATTATCACGACATACTAACAAAGCGTCATGAAACGTGCCATTACAGCAAGAAAATAAATGCTTTGAGGTCTAAATGTTGAACGTTTTGTGCGTCAGGTTATTGATATCATTAGCGGGATAAGTCTATCTTCTTTATAAGAAATACTAGATATCAGGACAGGATATGGTTGTAACGAGTGAAAGTGAAAAGATCATAAGACGACTTTATCAGATTACTAACGATTATCAGAAAGGATTTGATATTCAGATCACCCAGCTCATCATGATGGGCTTGGAACGTTTTAATCTGGATATTGGTATTTTATCCCGAATTGATGGCGAGTTATATACTGTACTATATTGTGTGACGTCGGAGGGGGTAGAGCTAAAACCCGGCGATACGTTTAGCTATGAATCTACTTATTGCCAAATCACCTGCGGTTCATTTGGTCCAGTATCTATTGAGCATATGGGGGAAAGCAATGAGTATGCAAAACACCCCGCTTACGAAGCGTTTGGATTGGAGTCATACATTGGTATTCCAATTTTTGTTGACGATGAAATTTTTGGTACGCTGAATTTTTCATCTGCATCTCCTTACCCAAGGAAGTTCAAAGATATCGACATTGATGTACTCAAGCTAATGGCGTCTTGGGTGGAAGTGGAGTTGATCCGCCGTAAGCAGGAAGAGCGGTTGCGAAAGTTGAATAGCCAACTAGAGTATCAAGCCTATCATGATGCATTGACCAACATCGCCAACCGCCGATCTATGTTCAAAACCATCCACCTTGATATCGAACGTATGAAACTCGCATCAGGTAAAGGTTCATTGGGCGTGATTGATATTGATCTCTTCAAGAAGGTCAACGATGTTTACGGTCATCAAATCGGTGATGACGTTATAAAGAAAACCGCGCAACAACTACAGTCCTGTTTGTCTGAAAGAGACTTTATTGCTCGGTTCGGGGGAGAAGAGTTTGTCGTTTGGCTGCCCGAGAGAACCGAACTTGAAAGGCGTCAACTGTTCGAAGAACTTCATCAATCTGTCCACGAAATTCTCCTCGATGGGGTCCCTATAACGGTATCCATTGGTGTGTGTGAGTTTGATTTTGGAATCGAGTCGCAGGTTGATAGCCAGAAGGGAACACTTGACCAGCTCATCTTAGTGGCTGATGAAGCGCTTTATCAGGCTAAAAATCAGGGACGAAACCGAGTTGTGACCCGTGCTCTAGAACCTCATAAATGATGAGTAGAGACAGGTCTCCACTCATGTTGCGATCACCGCTTAAACAAGTAAGGGAAAAGTTTCACTAACTCGGCCTGACTAAGGGATTCAACGCGAGCTATGTTGGTATCGGGGATAGATTCAGGGTCCGGATAATGTTTGAGCACCTTCTCCATACTTTCTTCTCGAATAAGATGGAACACAGGGTAAGGAGAGCGGTTAGTCAGGTTCTCTGCATCGTCGGGCTGTGCTCCACCAAAACAATAGTCTGGATGGAATGTCGCTAACTGGTAGGTTCCCTCCCAGCCTTGCTGCCGGATTAATGCTTCAACCCAGTCAATGAACAAATTATAGTCATAAAAATCTTCAAGCATGTTTGGTACAACGACCAATGTGGTTTCTAACTCCTCAGCGGTTTTAGATTCTAACTCCATGAGTTGGCTGAGGATGTCTTCCAGCAATGTCTCTTCTTGCTTAGCTTCACTGACAAATATTTTTATTTGTTTATTGCGTTGTGGTTTAGCAGCGAATGGGCACAAATTTAGACCAATTACCACATTGTTAAGCCATTGATTAACATGCTCTGCGATGGTTTGGGTTGAGCTTGGGGTTGTCATCTTACTTCCAATTTTCAATTTGGAAGCAAGAATACCAGATTCGGTTTGGGGCTGTAAGCGTCGAAATAACTCTAGTGAGAGGAATGTGTTGTCTTTAACTCAGATGTTGAACCAGTTGTCGCCTCACTCTCCAGCTCTGATGAACTGTGGTGAATCACATTCAGTTTGTAGCACAGCGTAAAAATCATTAGATACAACAGCATTCCGCCTGCGATAACGTACGCCCAACCACCATGTTGCCAGCAGTAAATTAAGAAAAAGCCTCCTAGACTACCACCAACGTAGTAGTGGACGAGGTATAGAGCTGTTGCAGTGGCTTTCGCTTGGTTTACTTTTTGACTAACCCAGGCGTAGGCCAGCGTATGTGTAAAGAAGGCACCAAAGCTGATAAGTGCTAACCCGATAATCATAAATGGTATCCGATCGACATAGGCAACGACCATACCGATCAGGCTTAAGATTGTGCCGCAAACCATGCCTGAAATGGGCTGATGATATCGGTTCCATACGGACGTGAGTTTTGAACTCAAGGTTCCGGGTAAGTAGCAGAGAAAAATCAATGAGGTTAGGCCAATAGGGAGCGAGTGTGGTGCTTCAACGAGGCGAAAGCCCATTACTGAGTACAAGTTAACGAACAAAGCAAAATTTACCCCACCAATTAGCATGGCAAACCAAACGGTTTTATTTTTAAGGTGCTTAACCAATGCACGGTTGTGGTAGCGAAGCATCCCTTTTTGGGGAGAAAAGTGCTTCTGCTTTGGCAATAAAGCACATACGCTGATTGCACCAATCAAGGTAAACACCGCCATAGCAATCACGGCTTGTTGCCAACCGAAGGCATCTGTAAGAGTACCGCCGACAATACGCCCTACAATGCCGCCGAGTGAGTTGGCCGCTATATAACCACCAATTGCTTGGCCGAAAGCGTTAGGCGACAGCTCTTCCACCATGTAAGCGACTGCTACAGAAGCGAAAGCAGCCAAAGCGACTCCCATGAGTGTACGCATGACAACCAAGCTAAGAAGTGAAGGAGAGAGGAGCATTCCGATACCAATGACAGGCATGGCGAGAAGACCTGCAAGCATTATCCTCTTTCGACCCACAGCCTCAGACGCCACTGCCCACGGTACCAGACTTAAAGAAAGCGCCAACGTACTCGCAGCAAACAGCCAGTTAATCTTAGTCTCTGAGACGGCATAGTGCTGAGCCATATAAGGCAGCATAGGCTGAAACAAATATAGGTTGCAAAATACGATGAATGAGCCGAGGGCAAGGCTCAGTGTTACCCGTCGGTAATCTTGGCTTCCGAGTTCGATCATTATTGTTAACTACTCTAGTGATTCAGTGAGTTATTGTGATCAAAATATCAGTGAAATCTGGATAAATAAAATATATTAAAAATATCACGGTAATATATTTTATTTATGGAGTAGTCATGGACTCTCGACATTTGAAGCACTTTGTTGCCGTTGCTGAGCATGGCCATTTCACTATGGCAGCAAAAGCGTTGCATATTGCGCAGCCTGCACTGAGTATTTCAATCAAGAAGTTTGAACAACAATTAGGTGTAGAGTTATTTCGACGAGAAGAGCGGCGTGTCACGCTCACCGATGAGGGCAAGGTGCTCTATGAACACGCCAAGCGTGTTTTGCAGCAAATTGATGATGCCAAGTTAGCAATAGATGAACTGAGAGGCCTTGAAAAAGGAGAAGTTCGACTTGGTGCGCCAAGTATGATGGGGTCTTACTTTTTTCCCCAAGTCCTGATGGCGTTCAAATCGCATTATCCTAATCTCAAGCTCACGCTAATTGATGCGGGGACCCGATCTATTCGAAAGATGCTTTTGGATGGTGAACTCGATATCGGCGTGATTGATGATGAAAATGTTCCGCAAGATCTGGAAACAGACCATTTATTGAATGTAGAAATGGTTGCTGTTGTTGGGCCGGAACATGCTTTGGCACAGAAAAAAAGCATTAGTTTTGAAGAGTTTTTCAAACATGAACTAGTCATGTTTAAGCCCGGTTATTTCCACCGTGACTTTGTCGAGAAAAAGGCGCGTTTACACGACAAAGAAATGAAGTTTTCATTTGAAACGAATCTATTGCCAATGATACTCAGTATTGTGAAACATGAGTTTGCAATCACTGCACTTTTGAAGCTGGTGACAGAGCATGAAAAAGACGTAGTGGCTATTCCCTTTGACCAACCGGTTAATCTTACCTTATCCCTAGCATGGCGAAAGAATGCTTACCTCTCAATTGCAGACCGAACCTTTATCGAGTTTGTGAAGCAATATGTGTAGTGCACGTTTCTTTTCAAGGTGATCGTAACAGTATTACCATTGATACAGTAAACGCGGGCTTGTATCTTGAAGAGTGAATGAAATCTATTTTTTTGTTTATTAAAGTCAACAAATTACTGGAAAAAACGGCATGCTTTCCTAGGCTAACTAGAGAACTAAATTATAACGTCTAGGTTGGTGATATATATGGTTAGGACATTTTTAATTGTAGTCGTCGCGATGTTTGTCGGCGTGGCACAGGCTGCAAAACCCGATGTGCTTAAGATCTATCTTGATGCAGACAGGACAGGGCATCTGGAATCAGCACTCTCTATTGAGCATGGAGTCAAGGTCGCTTTCTCTCAGCAAGGCAACCAAATATCAGGTATTCCAGTAGAGTTTGTGACCACTGACCATAGAGGAAATGTCCTACGCAGTAAGAAAAACATGGACCGTTTTCTCAAAGACAGCGACGGGTTGGTTTACATCGGTGGCCTGCATTCTCCGCCATTGATCAAATACCGAGAGTACATCAATAAATCAAAAATGTTGACCTTGGTCCCTTGGGCTGCAGGGACGCCTATCACTCGATATCCTTCTACCGAGGAAAACTATGTATTCCGTCTTTCGGTTGATGATTCCAAAGTAGGGAAAATACTGGTTAATTACGCGTTAAGCCAACAGTGCAAACAGCCTCACTTGATGCTAGAAAACACGGGGTGGGGCAAGTCAAACTACAAAGCGATGATGTCTGCTTTACCTGAAGATTTGGCCGAACGCGTAAAAACCAGCTGGTTTGATTGGGGAATCAAAGATGTTGATGCGCGAATCTTGATTCGTGAAGCACAATCGAGCGGAGGCGATTGTGTTCTGCTGGTGGCTAACAGCCGTGAAGGCAAGCTCATTGTTGAGAGTGTGGCCAGCGTTGGCGTGGAAATGCCGATATATAGCCACTGGGGCATTACTGGCGGTAAGTTTGCACAGAATGTGCCTTTCACTATTCGCGAAAAAGCTAACCTTCATTTCATTCAATCGTGTTTCAATTTCTACAGCTCAGAGTCAAACCGTTTCAATCAGAATGTGTTCAAGGATGCGCAAACCCTATTTCCGGCTTACTTTGAAGATACCAATATTGAAGCGCCTGCCGGTTTTGTTCACGGTTACGACTTGGCCAAGGTATTTCTTCAAGCCGCTAGCACAGTGGAGCTAACTGATGATGCTGAAGAAAACCGAATTGCACTAAAGCAAGCATTGGAGTCGATGGATGTGCCAGTTCAGGGGCTGATTAAAGAGTATCGTACTCCGTTCATTCCGTTCACTGAAGATAATTTTGACGCGCATGAGGCCTTGGGTGCAGATGATTTCTGTATGGCGACTTATGACGATAAAAACGCAGTCAAGCTGATTCCTAAGTCCATCTAAAACGCAAAGGTAACGCAGGTCTATGTTGAAGTTTGATAAGAAAAATGGAATGCATCTGTTTTCGTTGTTTCTCATCGTTGGTGCCTGCGTTTTTATGCTTGCGAGCTTTGCTTTTGTTCAACATCAAGCCAGAGAAACCGCTCAGATCTTGATAAGTGAAAGCTTGAAAGGAAAGTTCGTTGCCATTGAGAGGTACGTATTTGAGTTTTTAAAACTGCATGAGCAGAGACTTGAGCGCGTGACCTCTCACCCTGTTACTAAAGGTGCAGTCTTAGAGGGAGTGAGTGATCAGAGTGCGTTTAAAGATCAACTTGAGCTGCTCAAGTCTTCTGGTTCGACCGCTTACGTAAACATCTATGATTTCTCGGGTGGTAACGTTTATCAGGAGATAACATTGCCTGACGTTGTGCATACCTTCATCACGACCGGTATCGAAAACGAGGCTCTAATGGAAAAGCCTTCGTACTCACTCTACCAACATGCTGGCAGTGATTACCTCCTTGTTAGCTCGCCGATTTTTTACAATGGTTATGCTGAAGGGCTAGGCACTTATGTTACGTCACTGAATGAAAGTGAGTTTTTCGAAAGCTTGGGCACTGACAGTATGCACTGGTTTGGCATTGCCCAAAACAGACTTAATTGGAACATGCAAGCTCCTAACAATTGGACGATGGATAGGTTTCCTATTGCCGGGACTGATTTGTCTTTGTTGTATTCTGTCTCGCCACAACTTGTCATTGATGCAGAATCGAATTTAACGGGCAGCCTGTTTGTAGGGATGGTGATCGCTACTAGTTTGACATTGTTCGTTATGTTCGTTTTTGGGCGACGAATTTTAGTCTCACCATTTCGCAAGCTAGCGGAATCTGAACAGCAGCTTTATGAGCAATCTGAGTCGCTAAAAATACGTGAGGCGGAATCGGCCCGTTTAGCTCGGGTGGTGAAACATATGCGCGATGCTGTGGTGTTCACCGATCTCGATTCCAAGGTAACATGGGTCAATGGGGCATTTGAGAGGCTTACAGGTTATTGTCTGTCAGAAATTATCGGTAAAAAGCCTGGAGACGTGCTTCAAGGCGATGGAACCGATAAGCGAACTACACGAAAAATACGACAAATGATAGATCGCAGAGAACCTGGATTCTTCGAGCTACTGAACTACAACAAGGAAGGACGTTCATACTGGATAGAAATTGCACTGACACCCTTATACTCTAGGCATGGTCAGATAGAGGGTTTTATGGCGGTTGAGAGGGATATTACTCAGCGCGTAGAATTGGAAGAATCTTTGAAGATTAAGGCGATTGAAGCAGAAGCGGCAAACATCGCAAAATCCCAATTTTTGGCGGCAATGAGTCATGAGCTGCGAACACCAATGAATGGTATTCTTGGCGTTGGTGACCTCCTCAAAAACACGCCACTCAACCAAGAACAACAGGAGTATGTGGATACATTTCTCGGCTCAGGAAAACACATGTTAAACGTGCTGAATGACATACTTGATTTCTCTAAAATTGAAGCGGGTAAGCTGGATCTAGAAAAAGTTGAGTTTCTGCTGAAAGACGTGGTGGAAAGGCTGGCTCGACTTTATGCCCCATTGTGTGCAGAGAAACAGCTGGAGTTTAAGTGTGAGTACTCTCAATCTTGCGAACGTGCGCTAGTGGCAGATGAGACTCGCATACTACAAATCCTACAGAACCTGCTAAGTAATGCCCTCAAATTTACATCTGAGGGTAGCATTGTGTTGTCTTTAAATGTGGTAGAACAGAATCAGGGTAATGAACTTCATATTGATGTTTCCGATACCGGGATAGGTATTAGCCCAGAGAAACAGTCAGCAATTTTTGACCCATTTTCACAGGCTGAGAGTGATACAACCAGAAGGTTCGGTGGTACTGGCTTAGGTTTATCGATAACGAGGGACTTGGTTCAGGCTATGAATGGCACGCTTAATCTTACCAGTGAGGTAGGTAAAGGGAGTAGGTTTACTATTGTGGTTCCTGTCGGTTTGAAAAAGGTGCTTCAGGGCGATAATAAACAAGAACGACTCTCTCCTTTTGATGGTACTGGACTGAGGGTGTTAATTGCTGAAGATACTCGAGTTAATGCGCTGGTCCTAGGCAAATTTCTTAAAAATAAAGGCTTTGAGTATGAAGCGGTTGAGAATGGTGAACTTGCGGTTGAGAGAGTTCAACAACAACACTTTGATTGTGTCTTAATGGATAATCATATGCCGGTAATGGATGGCATGAAAGCAACAAAGACCATTATGTCGCTCAATTTAGCCAATCCCCCGGTGATTATTGGCTGTACAGCGGATGCGTTCGAACAGACGAGAGAAAGGATGATTTCTGAGGGGTGCGCGGACGTGATCACAAAGCCTATCAGCTCTGACAAACTGGATGAAGTGTTTCACGCAACGTTAAAACCTATAGAAGCCAATACGATGCGTGAAGCATGATCACTTCGAGTTATACATTTTCTCGAAATTTCTGGGGTTCCAGCCAATCATATAGCGATCACCAATTTTGAGCACGGGTAATGAACGTGCTCCAATAGCATCTAGCTCTTTTCTGCCCCGTTGCATTTTTGCGTTGGTTAATCTGTATGCATAACCCTTTTCGTCTAGGTACCGCTGTGCATCTTTGCAGTGAGGGCATTTATCCTTTACATACAGCACAAGTCTTTTCATTGTTAATGTCCTACCTCTTTCTTTGCAGCAGAGTGTAATGAAAAGACAGTGAATGGCAAGTATGATTCAGGTAGACTTACTCGTCTCCAATTTAGCTGACTGAAACTTATCCTATGAACCCAGCGCTTCGTTACATCCAAGGTTACCCTGAACATATTGTGACGCCTGTGACTCAGATGGTAGAGTCCGGCCGCTTAAAAAATTGGTTTGAACAGCGTTACCCTGACAACCACACCATAAAGAGCGAGAAAGCGCTGTTCGACTATACAATGGCGCTGAAAAACCGCTATATGAAGAAGACGGCGCCTTTGAGCAAAGTCATCTACGATAACAAAATTCACCTTATCAACAATGCTCTGGGGCTGCATACCTATGTGACGAAGGTTCATGGTGGAAAAATAAAATCAAAGAATGAGATTCGTATTGCTAGTGTGTTTAAGAATGCACCGGAGCCATTGCTTCGTATGCTAGTGGTTCACGAACTTGCCCATCTTAAAGAAAAAGAACATAACAAGGCCTTCTATCAGCTCTGCTGCTATATGGAGCCTGACTATCATCAACTTGAGTTGGATGCTCGCCTGTTCATGATTTATACAGACGTGGTTGAGAAAGCAAATAAGTAACTTATGACTAAGCAGAAAAAAGCCGCCCATTCAAAAACGACAAATGATACTGTTCGCTTGGAAATGAAAGTGACCATGATAAAAGACAAAGCAGGTCTCCATAAGCTAAATCTTCACCATGGTCGTTATGATTTCAATCAATTGGTAACAGCGACACCTGAGCTTAAAAAGCATATCGTGAAGAACCCCAAGGGCGAGTCGAGCATCAATTTTTCCGATCCGTTAGCGGTTAAATTGCTTAATAGGGCTTTGCTTGCTCACCACTACGGGATCACAGAGTGGGACATACCACAAGGTTATTTGTGCCCACCTATTCCTGGGCGTGCAGACTACATTCATCGTCTCGCTGAGATATTAACCAAAGAGAGCAAAAGCCTGAAACATAATCAAGTTCGTGCACTAGACATCGGGCTTGGGGCTAACTGTATTTATCCTATCGTTGGTGTGACTCAGTATGGCTGGCACTATGTAGGCTCTGATGTTGATGTTGTTTCAGTTGATAATTCTAATCACATTGCCCAGTCGAATAAGGTACTGAGTGGGCGCGTTGAAGCTCGATTGCAAAAAGATAGCCGTCATTTCTTTAAAGGTATTATCAAACCAAACGAATTCTATGACGTAACCACCTGTAATCCGCCTTTTCATAAGTCACTAGAAGAAGCACAGCAAGGCACAGAAAGAAAGATCAAAAACTTATCGGCCAGTAAAAGTAAGCGTGGTCAGCCTTCTGAGCAAATGAAAGTTAAGTCGTCACCTATACTTAACTTTGGTGGTCAAAAAGCAGAGCTCTGGTGTCCAGGTGGCGAAGCCGCGTTTGTAAAAAGCATGGCGTTTGAAAGCCGTGATTTTGCGCAGCAAGTCCTGTGGTTCTCTACGTTGATCTCGAAGAAAGAGAATGTGCGATGGATGCGAAAAAACCTCGAAAAAGCGGGTGCTCAAGAGGTGAAAGTGGTGGAAATGAGCCAAGGGCAAAAAGTGAGCCGATTTATCGCTTGGACATTTAAAGCGGAAGCCGAACGCCAAAAGTGGCTGAAACTTAAGAGCTAATCTTGTCGAAGACTCAATGGAGGGTATATGGAGTTTGAAATTTATATGCCCTGTGAACCTGATTGGCTGTGCGACAGTCTACTTGTATTTTTTGCGCTTCTGTTTGCCTCTGGCCTACTCGGGTTTATTTATATTGTTTACAAAGAATATCTCAAAATTCAGCGCGCTTCGCGAGTCCGCCATCGCCGTAAGATTCCACTCTCCCAACGGAAAAAACGATAAACTTGTCGAGAAATTTATGGCTTGGGTAAAGCGGAACGTCGACGTTTTTTGAGCTCTAACTCGACCATGAGCCGATGTGATAGTGCCTGAACGCCAAACTGCTGATGAAACTGTGTTAGACGGTTTTGCGCGGATTCATATTTTCCTTGATTTATTTCCAGTTGCACTAGATTTAAAATGGCCTGCGGCCGGCTCGGATCATGAGCGATCGCCCGTTCAAAGAAACGAGCGGCAGTCATTAGTTGGCCTGCTTTCAATGCGCAAAATGCGGCATTCTCATAGCTGTCGGCAACATAATAATAATTGGGTTGCAGTACCGCTCTTTCGAACAGTACGCTCGCTTCCTGATAGCGAGATTGCTTGCACAGAAAACGACCATAATCGTTGAGCAACTGCCCATTATTAGGATGTTGAGAAATCGCTTTTTGAAACCAGTATTCTGCGAGGGTGAACTCTGAAGCTTGGTCGAGATAATGCGCCATCGCCAATTGAGCACGAAAATATTTTGGTGCGTGCTCCAATGCTTGCTGGAAGTTCTCTCTTGCTTTCACTCTATTGCCTCGTTGCAAATAACCAAAGCCTAATGTGACTCGCGCATCGGCCTTATGTTGTGCATCCGAGGTAACCAATGGAGTGTCAATTGTGACACAGGCGGGTAAAAGCATGGTAACGACGAGATAAAAGAAGCGCATAACATAGCTGAAGAAAGTTCCGAGTATCCTGAATGTATAACGAGGTTTATCCGGTCTGGTAAAAATGAACGTAATCATGCGAGTGACTTGGTAACTATGCTAGAAAATAAAGGAGAAGAAGTGTGAGAAAACAGGTCGTTGGTGCAACCGTTTTAAGCTTCCTCGCTGGGCTATCGATAAAGTCGTCCATTGCTTCAGATCTGGATACCACCACTCATTTTGCTCGCAGTGGTGTTGCTTATGTAGCAAAGGGCAACCAAGCCAGTCATTATCGGTTGATCTTCATACATGGTTCACCGGGTAACAAAGAGGTGTATGAAGCGTATCTTAAAGATGCATGGTTGCTGGAAAATGCCGAGCTTATCTCTGTGGATCGTGTAGGGTATGGCCAGTCTCCAAAAGCGCTCGCAGCGGATTTGGATTCGCAGTCAAAGTCGATAGAGTCCTTACTTTCTAAAGACAAAGTTAACATTCTCATTGGCCATTCCCTTGGTGGTCCAATTGCTCTGAACCTTGCACTAATGTTCCCCAATCTTGTACAGGGGATGGTGCTGGTGGCGCCTGCCTTCGATCCCAAACTAGAGGAACCAAAATGGTATAACGAGCTTGCAGATACTTGGTTGGTCAGTGTGTTTTTGTCTGACAACTGGAAAAAGTCAAATGGAGAAATGATGCCGCTGGCTGATGAGCTTTCCAAGTTGAGCAATAAAGACTGGGGCTTACTGGACTCAGTGCCTGTGACTTTGATTCATGGTGATGAAGACAATATTGCCGATCCAAAAAACTCAATATTTGCGATTCAGCGCTTAACAGGGGCAGAGAAAACATTCATAGAAGTGCAAGGGGCGGGGCATTTTATTCTTTGGCAAAATACCCCGAAGGTGATTAACGAGATCAAACAACTAATCAGTATCGCTGACTTCAATCGTCCTTAGTAAAGTTTGCTTCACTGAAGTGATCCAGATCGTAAGGCGTTTGCTGGTAAACACAATAGTTGAGCCAGTTTGAAAAAAGTAGGTGGCCATGGCTACGCCAGCTCGCGATAGGTTTGTTATCCGGGTTATTGTTTGGGTAGTAGTTCACCGGAATGACGGGTTCCATACCTTCACCAAGATCACGAATATACTCGTTATGAAGTGTAAACGCGTCATATTCGGGATGGCCTGTAACGAATACATTTCGCTTGTCTTTTGTTGCGGCCAAATACACACCTGCAACATCTGAGGTGGCGAGTAAATCCAAATCAGTATGCTCGGCTAGATACTCTGGAGAAAAGTCAGCATATCGTGAGTGGGGAGCAAGAAACGTATCATCGAAGCCACGTAGTATCGGGTGATATGGCTGATGAATTTGGTGGTGATAAACTCCGGAGAGTTTTTCTTTACGTGTGCGTTTTGGCAAATCATAAAGCAGTTTTAAACCGGCTTGCGCAGCCCAACAGACATATAGGGTTGAGGTAACATGCTGCTTCGCCCAACTCATGATTGCTTGTAGATGCTCCCAGTAGATAACATCTTCGAACTGGACTAAGCCCAGAGGAGCACCAGTAATAATCAGTCCATCGAAGTTGCGTCCTTTCACCATCTCAAATTGACGATAGAAGTTATCAAGGTGTTCGATCGGCGTATTATTGCTTGGTCTGTCATCAATACGCAGTAGCTCAATATCGACTTGAAGTGGACTGTTGGAAAGTAAACGAAGAAACTGAGTCTCGGTTTCTATCTTCTTCGGCATAAGGTTAAGAATCAATACCTTGAGTGGTCTGATTTCCTGAGTCGATGCCCGAGATTCAGGCATTACGAAGATGTTTTCCTGGCGTAATACATCACTGGCAGGTAATTGGTCGGGGATCTTGATCGGCACAGCTTTCTCCCTAAGCTTTTTTTGGACGTCTATACTTCCAAAGTTAACTCAAACGAAATGAGATGTCGATAGCATTTTTATGCCTATTTACGCTAAGATCAGCGCTTCATTATTCGATATAACCATTTTTATGACCTTAAAACTGACCATTGTTCGCGGCTTGCCTGGCTCAGGGAAAAGTACTCTGGCTAAAACCCTAGGTGTAAATCATTACGAAGCGGACATGTACTTTGTTGATGACAACGGTGATTATGAATTCAGACCAGAACATATTGCCGAGGCTCATGATTGGTGTCAGTACATGACGCAAGACAGCTTGCTCAATGGGCAAAGTGTGGTCGTGTCGAATACGTTTGTTATGAGATGGGAAATCGCGCCTTACTATCAGATGGCACAGCGATACGGTGCCGAGTTTGAAATCATTGAGTGTAAAGATAACTATGGCAATATTCACGGGGTAACATCGGTTACTATTCAACAAATGAAAAAACGGTGGCAAGAATGGCGAAAAGATCAGCCATAGTAGAATTGACGTCTTACGGCATCTATAGCAAGTGGGACTCGAAGGCAAAGCATCTACCGAAGATACAGGAATTTACAACAAAAGTGCCAGCCGATTCGGATATTGAATTTGGTTTGATTGTCAATATCAAAAAAGCCAAAGGGCAAGTTATCGAGTACTGTATTGAACACCCCGGAGTGTTAGGGAAAAAGGGCCAAGTGTTGGAGCCTTTTACAGGTGAATTGCACATTGGCAGTAACGACTGGGATTTTTATCTCGGTGATACCATCCAACTATTGGATCCGATTCACGGCTTTGACTCCAATATTGGCAAGTGGCGAATGACTATCGAAATGAGCGGCAAGCTCATCGCTGATAAAACGTTCGATATATACAGCCGTGATGAGGGTGAGTTTTGGAAACGGCGAGGGTTTTAAAAATAGCGCCCGTGTGTAGCACTGGCGCATTTTATAACCACGATTGTTTTAGCGTCTCTAATTCCAGAGGCTTAGAAAAATAGTAACCTTGCAGATAGGAAACCTTCATTGCGCCGAGATACTGAACTTGTTGCTCTGTTTCGACGCCCTCGGCGATCATTTTCACATCGAGGCGATGACCTAAATCAATAATAGTGTTCAACACAGCCGAATTAACCGTCTCTACACCAATAGTATCGACAAAACATTTATCAATTTTTAAGTAGTCAAATTGGGTCTTCTGAATGACGGAAAGAGCGGTATGACCAGTACCAAAGTCGTCAATTGAGATGAGAATACCGCTTTTACGCAGTTGAACGAGCGCAGAGCGACCTTTATCGTCAAGTATTTCACGTTCTGTCACTTCTACGGTTAACTGAATCCCAATATGCCTGAATTGCCTAGCATAATTTTGTAGGCTAGTAAGATGTCTGTCTTCATGCAGATAGGAAGGAGGAACATTAATTCCTAAATGTATACCCTTGAAATTCGCTATGCTCTGAAGATCAGCTAATGACCGCTCTAGTACATAATCAGTGATATTATTTATAAGCTGTTGGCGCTCGGCTAGCGGTATAAAAACATCGGGTCTGATTAATCCTAATGTAGGGTGCTGCCATCGAATAAGTGCTTCAAGGCCTGTCAGAGTTTCTGTTTGACTCTCTACAATGGGCTGATAGGTGAGAAACAGTTCTTTTCTTTTTAATCCTTTCTTTAAATCATCGGCCAGACTATCTCTATTTCGTATATGAGACATGACCGCGAATAGAGTGATTGAAATCAGTAGTGAAAGAGGGAGACTGCTGAGTCCATAAAAAATCGCCCGTCTTTTGATGAATGTAGGGCTTGCTTCGACCAAAAGAGAGAAGCCATAAAGAGGTGATGTTGATATGTAATGAAGCGTATCTGACACAAAAACTCTATCTGCAGGATACACTTTTTGGCCAAATCGAGCTGTAATAAAACTGAGTTTATCATCCTCTACCTTACCCAGTCTTTCGACCAGATAGTTTTTGTCAACAATGGCAAAGGCGCCACTGTTATCACTGTTATCTTGTGCGGTCACAACGACCATTGTTCTTTGACGCGGATCCCCCTTAATATCGAAGAGAAAAACGCCGGATGCCGCTTCTTTGCGCTGAAAGACACCTGTTAAATCTAAGTGAAGCTCGCCACGTTTAGAGGAGCATATTGCAATGCCATCCTGAACAATAATTAACTCTCTTAGGTAGCTTTCAAACAGAAGGTCTTCTTGAATGGATTTACAACGTTCAGGGTACCTCATAGCCTGAGCGTTCTCGTCTTTTAGTTCAGTGATGACATCTTCTATTCTTTCTTGAAATGTCACAGCGATGTTTTTTAGACTGTCGTTAATTCCCTGATAGGCGAGATAAAGTGAGGCAGGGAAGACAATGACAAGCGGTATCAATACATAAGCAAGCAGTGATTTGGTTTCAAAAGTTAAATTGAGCAAAGGTGCTGTTTTATTCATATTGGATATTGCTTGTGATGAGGCTTAATTGGATTCTAGTATATAGAACCGATCATAGATTATAACCTGCCATTTGCATCAGCTGTTCGATTTTATGGCTAACTAACCAAAATCTGATGTCGGCCAGAGTTTATTATTGCACATGCAGTGAGGGCTGACATGACTTAAACCTTTGTTAACGCCATTTCCGATAGCTAACTAAGGCGAGTCCCCCCCATAAAACGCACTGGAGACAGAGTAAAGTCCATTGGGAGGAAATCTGATCCCAAGTGGCCCCCATTTGATTCAATGCGAGAAACCCCTGAATAGCGGGAGTGCTAGGGAAAAGTTGTGATATCCAGATTATCGGTGTTGGGATACTTTCTAATGGCCAGATAAAGCCTGCACTGAAAATTAAAGGCATAGAGCTAATGAGTACCACCAAGGTGACGAGCTCTCGTCTTGGAACGATTGTACCGAGCCAGATGCCGATGGCGCAGGATGCAAAAAGAAATAGGAATAATAACGCCGCTAGCTGAGTGATATTGGCGAGTTGGTTGACGCCATACATCGAGAAACTTTCCCCGAAGTAGAACATGCTCAGGAGATAGTAAATACCGATAAGCAGGCTGAATCTAACCAGAAGCAATGTGATGGGTTGGGTTGAGCTCCAATAACCTGTCCCGTTTTTTTGGCTGCCTGTCATCAAGCCAGAAGCCATCGCCATTGTCTGCTGCAGAATGAGAACAAACACCGCGGGAACGACGTAATCGATATAACCGAGACGCGGATTAAATGTCGGTTTCAGATTGAGTGTGGTTACAGCATATTGCTCACTCGCCAATGCCATAGGGGTGCCGTCCAAGAGCAAACGAGAGACCTTAGTTTGCGCGGCCAGCGTTCCACCAGCTTGGGCCAATCCCTCAACGATGGTGCCGTAAACCAAAAAATAGGAAGCATCTCCGGCGAAAGAAAGCGTTGGGCTTTTTCCTAACAACAAATCTTTATAGAAATGTTCAGGAATGATTAAAAAACCACTGACCTCACCGCTTAGAAAAGCTTGGTGCGCAGATTCGATGGTGTAATCTCGTTGAACAACCTTGGCTTGTGGTGTTGCATCCACCATGCGTTCCAGTTTGAAGCTTATTTGGCTTTGATCAAGGTTAACAATGCTGATTTTTTGCTCTCTCGGTGTTTGTTGGCTATACGGGAGCGGGTAGAGGAAAGAATAAAACACAACACCTCCAAATACCGTGAGCATTACAACCGGGTTTGTTAGAAGCGCTTTGAATTCAGCGTAGAACACTTCTTTGAATGTCATTTGGCCCCCTTTATATTGAGGCTGTGATGGTGAGATAGATGCTTGTTGATCAAAAATACCGATAGTAATGCGGGCAACAGGTACCCTAACATTGGTAGCAGATGTAGCGCCGTGGTAACCCCAAGTTGCCCATAGCTGACTTGGCTTACTTGAGCCTCGATGTAATGGCTGATAGGGAGCAAACTTCGCCAGAACTGTGCGATTGGGTTCATGTCAGTGACTGGAAAAGTGATGCCCATAAAAGCAAAACTGGGCGCAGTAAATGCACCTGCAAAACTCATTGCGCGCGCAGGGTCGAGTGTCAAAAAAAAGAAAAAACTGCCCATGATCATACAGGCTATCACTGTCAACCCTTGAGCAAACATCAGCACCAGTAAACTGCCATTCATTGGCCAATCAAAACCCAGATAAAACCAGCAAAGAAAAGTGAAACCTTGCGCCATAAATACGGGGAAATAAGGCAGCAATGTGTAAAACCACTGTGTGGTTGGGGCTCTGTTTAACCAATGAGCCAAACCTCTGTCTCTGTGATTGGCGGTCAACACTAATATGGTTGAAACCACGATGATGATTTGCCACAACGCTGGAACAACGGCAGAGACTAAGAATTGAGCGTAGTTGGTGTTTTTGTTAAACAGAGGTGTAATTTGCGTTTGCACTGGAAGTGCATTGCCTACTGCAGAGCCAAAGGTATGGTTTCCTTTGGTAAGCGCTTTTGATGCATCAATGTGCGCATTGAATGTCGTGTGGGCTTGCAATAACGCTGAGCTGATGAGCTTACCAATCAATATCGTTTGGCTGTTGTAGAATGCACTCACCTTTGGAGGCAGGCCGCGATAGATGTCTTTGTCAAAATTATTCGGAATAATCACGTATGCATACACTTGGCTTGAAACCAATGCATGCTTTGCTTGGGAAATGTCAGTAAATTGATGAGCGACAGACAACGTGGAGGTCGCATCATAGTTGCGGCTAAGCTGTCTTGAAAGTTGACTGTGGGATAAATCGACAATGCCAATGGGGAGGTCTCTTGCGATACCTTGAGAGAATATCGCCCAGATTGATACGACCAAAACAAGCGGTATCCATGTCAGACACGAGAGCAGCCATCGGTCTCGTTGCAGTATGCGCCACTGCGTGGCGAATAAATCAGCCATTTTACAACTCAACAACCAGACTCATACCCATGCGCAGGGTATCCTTGTGCGCCAATGGGCGAGCCTCGACCTCAAATGTGCGTAAGTCGAAGCCTTGTGAGGCATCGGTTGAACGCCAAGTGGCAAAGTCACCCATGACGGCGATATGCGTCACTTCAAATTCCAGTGAATGGCCAAGTGCGGGTAAATAAGCATTGAATCGCTGACCTTTAGTAAAATGACGAAGCTGATCCTCGCGGACATTCAGTACTGCCCAGGAGTCGTTCGTATCAATGACGGTTACGACAGGAAAACCTTGAGGAGCCAGCTCACCACTTTGTAATAGTACTTGTGAGACTTCTCCTTCAAACCAGCTTTCGATTTGTGTGTCTTGTGCATAAGCTTCGACTTCGGCAACGGCGCCTGCTGCCATACGTGCTTTTTCTGCAGCTGCAACCTTGGTTTCGTCGCGAGCGCCTTCATGAGCCATCTGGTACATTTGATAGGCGGCACTTTCGGTATATTTTGCTGCATCCCATTGGGTTTTGGCTTCATCGCGCTTTTGTTCAGCGACAACGCCATCTTTGTAGAGATTGTTAACTCGAAGGTAGGTCTTCTCCATTAATTGAGAGGCGGCTTTGGCTTTCTGCCATTGATCTTTTGCCGCTTGAATTTGCTGTATTCTTGCGCCTTTTTCTGCTTCTTGAGCGAGTGCGCCTGCGGCCTTCTGACCAGCAATGGCTTGTTCCAGTTTAGCCTCTATTTCTGGGCTATGGAGAGTGAAGATCAACTCGCCTTTTTCTACTTTGTCACCTTTGCGAACCAGCACCTTGTCGATACGGCCCGGTACCTTGGAAGAAATACTGTATTGTTGCGACTCAATCTGCCCCTGCAAGCGTACTGGCTTTGGTTGATAGGCTTGATAGAAGCTGTACCCAATCCAAGACGATATGGCTAAAGCGGCAACAGTCAGGACAATTGGTTTGGCTTTTTTCATCTTGGTATCCTAAAGGTTTGAAGTGTTGATAGAGGTTTGCTGATATTGCTGAAATGTGTTCATTTCGCTCGATAAGGCAAGAAGCTTTGATAATGATATTAGGTAGTTAAAGCTTGCAGCTGATTTCTGTGTCTGGACACTGGCTAAGTAAAGCTGAGCATCAACGACATCCGTCGAGGTAGAAAGGCCTTGAGAAAAAGCTTTCTCTCGTAGTTTGATGTTTTCTTCAGCCAGCTCAATGCTGGAGTTAAGTCCGAGCACTTCTTCCTGAGCTTGCTGTGCTTCTAGATAAGTCTTTTGCACTAGCACGGTTAAATCTTGTTTGGCTTGTGCTTTGAGGTACTGCACTTGAGATACAGCACTATGAGCCGCTTTAACTTGATCCGAGCGACCGGTTGACTCAATGAGTGGAATACTGACGCCAACGCCAATCAGCCAATCTGGTTTCATCTGACTAGCGAGTGAGTCGTCTTCATGCAGGCTGTAATCACCATACAGGTAGACTTCAGGGTAATATTTCCCTTTTTCTGCTTTGATCAGACTCCGAGCCTGCTTCTCTTTTGCATCAAGCAACGACAAACCCGGGTAGGTGATGAGAGTTTGGCTAATGAATGCGTCCATTGGGGGGAGTGTGTCGTTGATAAACAGATGGTCGCGTGGCTCAACCGTTGAAGATTGGCTGAGTATTTGAGTCAGCGCTGTCTGTGCGATATCAAGATTCTTTTGTGCCTTCTTGCGCTCAATGGTCGCTTGATCGAGAGCGGATTCCGCTTGAAGGCGTTCAACTCGAGCAATTTGTCCCTGCTGCTCTAATTTAAGTGCGTTATTCCTGTGTGTTTTTAAGCCGCTCTCCACCAACTGGCGTGTCTCGACCACTTCTTTCGCTAGCAAGACACTAAAATAGTATTTGCTTAAGTCTTCGTATCGCGCTTGAGTCTCCATAGCGAGTTGGCTTTGCGCTTCCTCTGATTTACCTTGTGCGGCTGATTGTGCTGCAGTAATTCGACCACCAGTAAAAATAGGCCAAATGGCTCTGATAGAAGACGTAAAAATGTCCCTTTCGGTAATCGTAGACGTTGTATTGCCTAGATCGGTAAACAGTTGACCGAGACCTGAAAGTAATGACGGAGGGAGTGAGAGACTACCAACACTGGGTAAGGTGCCATTCGTACTTTCAATCAATTGGTTGCCCGATAGAGTGACATCGGTATCTAAGCGCGTGTAGTTTGCCCCAATCGTTACTGATGGTAGGTTCAGGTTAGCCGTTGCATTTTCTAAGTGTTGATATCGGTCAACATTCGCTCTTTGTGCAGCTAACGAATTGTTTTCGTTTTGCAATAGTTGCCAAGCTTCACTAAAACTGATTGCCGCAGAATGGGCTGCAAACGGGAATGAGCTAAGGCAGCCAATTATCAAGGCAATAGGACGCAGCGACATACAATGAACTCTACTTGTAAAAATTAGAGTATAAACTCTAACTGATATTGTTGGCAAATAGAGGTAACAAAGGAGGCTAAATTGCCTCCTTAGAATGGGTGTTTATTGCTCCGCTTTAACAGGACTAGGTTTTAGTCTTTGAAACAGCTTAACGATAATAGGGCTAAACAATACCAATACGGCTAACACGGTAAAGGTCATTGAAATAGGTCTTTCCCATAGGAAGCTGAGTTCTCCGTCACTGATCATTAATGCCCGACGTAAGTTCTCCTCCATCAATCCGCCAAGGATAAAACCAAGCAACAGTGGAGCGAGAGGGAAATTAGCTAGCCTCAGTGCAATGGCACCCATCGCAATCAACAACATGATGAAGACATCCATAGTGTTGAATGACACTAGGTAAACACCAGTAATAGAGAAGAACAAAATCATTGGTAATAGCACGGTTCTAGGGACTGCC
Organism: Vibrio sp. T11.5; assembly: GCF_027587155.1. Lineage (NCBI taxonomy): Bacteria > Pseudomonadati > Pseudomonadota > Gammaproteobacteria > Vibrionales > Vibrionaceae > Vibrio > Vibrio sp. T11.5. The sequence goes on along the minus strand of NZ_JAPPTP010000009.1, from coordinate 127,079 downwards.
AACAACTTGGAAATATAAGGAATCAGTGGCAAGTTGAGAATCACTAAAACAATGTTACCGAAGTACATCGAAATGATAACTGACCAGAAGACGTCAGGATGCTCGACAAACAGACGTGGGCCCGGTTGGATACCATAAGCAATCAGTGCGCCTAACATGATCGCTGTTGTGCCTGAACCCGGAATACCCAAGGTTAAAAGCGGTACAAATGAGCCACTTGATGCTGCATTGTTCGCTGACTCTGGAGCAACCAACCCGCGGATGCTGCCTTTACCAAATTGTTCTTTTTTATCTTTAGGTGCTAGGTTACGTTCCATACCATAGCTCAGAAAGGCTGCGATAGTTGCACCAGCGCCTGGCAACACGCCGGTAAAGAAGCCCAATATGGAAGAACGAATCGAAACAGGCGCGACCTCTTTGATTTCCTCTTTGGTGACTTTCATGCTGCCAATGTCACTCATTTTGCTTTGTTCTTCGTTGCGAGTGTCTTTTTCTGGTTTAAGGATGCCCATTAAGGTCTCGCCTAATGCAAAAGTCGCCATAGCCAACAGCAGGAAGCTGAATCCATCCATTAAGTCTGTCAGTCCAAACGTGAAGCGCTCAACACCAACGCCTTTGTCGATACCTACCGTGGACAGCATCAGTCCTAGAATGGTCATCATCCAAGCTTTGATGACCTGACCCTTACCAGCAAAGGCCGCAACGGCTGATAGGCCTAATAGCATCAGTGCGAAATAGTCAGATGACTGGAAGCTAAGTGACACGCTTGCGAGAGCAGGCGCCGCGACAAGCAGCATAATCGCGGATAGAGTACCACCCGTGAATGACGAGTAGGCAGCCAGTGCCAGCGCTTTACCTGCCTGACCTTTCTGTGCCATTGGGTAGCCATCAAAAGCGGTCACAACGGTAGAAGAACAACCCGGAGCGTTGATCAGAATAGAAGAGGTCGAGCCGCCAAACACGGCACCGTAATACACACCAGCCATCAAAATTAGACCTGATGAAGGATCTAAGCCGTACGTAATGGGTATCATCAAAGCAATGGCTGAAATTGGGCCAAGGCCAGGCAACATACCGATGAAAGTACCAACGAAACAACCGACGATCACCATCATGATGTTCATCGGCATCACTGCGGTCGAAAGACCTTGTAAGATTCCATCTAACATTTGCTATTCCTTACTGTTTACGACCACATGGTGAAAATGACGCCCGGTTCTAGATAAATATCCAGTCCTTGGGTGAGCAGCAGATAAAATGCGATGACAAAAGGGAAAGAGGCTCCCAACAAGACTTTTTTCCGACGTTCACCCAGCAGGTAAAAACCTGCGAGTAGAAATAATCCCGTTGCGAGTACAAACCCAATGTAAGTCAGCCCTAAACCGTAAAACGCCATTAACGCAAGAAAAGCGATCAGCAGTTTCCAGTTAAAATCCACTACTGCGCCGCTTAGTTTATCCGCTTGACCTGTTACCAGAAGAATCAGAGATAAACCAATACCGATAAAGGTCAGTAGTGTGGGCAAGGTGCGAGCCGTGAAGGGTTCATATTCGTCACCGGGAAAAAGAGGAATTTGTGATGTTTGGTAGCCATAACAAAGGCATACTAAAAGAAAGATCATAGCGCCGACGCGATCGCGACAAAGCAAATTCTCTTTTGAGAAAAATTGACCTTTGTTGAAAGAATTCGTTGGCAAGTCCGACATATCCAACTCCATTTGCATTCACATTGAAGGAAGAAAAAAGCCGTACAAGAGGGATTAATGAGCATACATCACTAACCAATAAGCCACTTGCTGCTAGTCAAATCGGCTTAGCTGTTTATTTCTAAACAGAGGAGATTGTGTCGTTATCTCAGGTACGGCAAAAGGAAAAGAGGGCAAGTGCAAGTTTGCCCTCGACAGGATTACTTAAGAAAGCCCAATTCGCGCATTAGGTCACCCATTTGCTTTTCTTGATCTTCAAGGAAAGCGTAAAACTCTTTATCTGCCTTGTAGTTGTCAATCCAGCCGTTGCGATCTCGAACCACTTGCCACTCGTCAGTGTTATACATTTTCTTAAGTGCAGTGTTCCACTCATCCAGTTTTTGTTGGCTTGTACCTGGAGCGGCAAAGAACCCACGCCAGTTAGCAAAAACGGTTTGGTTTCCGTACTCAGTCAGAGTTGGAATATTTGGTGCTGCTTCTAGGCGCTTAGGCGCTGTGACCGCGAGGATCTTAACTTGCCCAGATTTTGACATTTCAAGTACTTCGCCGAGACCTGTTGAGAGCAGTTGCGTTTCGCCAGAGAGTAGAGCCGCCATGGCTTTGCCGCCTGCATCATAAGCGATATAGCGCACTTTTCGCGCATCGAAACCTTCGCCCTTGAAGGCCGCTGCTACGACTAGGTGATCCATACTGCCACGAGCGGATCCGCCGGCAATTTTGACCTTGCGAGGGTTAGATTCGAAATCTTTAACCACGTCCTCCCATGTGTTGTACTTGGAATCAACAGAGGTCACGATGGCGCCATAATCGGCAATAGTGGCTGCAACAGGCGTTAAGTCACGGAATGACTGAGGGAAAATGCCTGTCAGTGAGCGTACTACGATCGGAGTTGAGTTCACCATTAGCGTATCTTCTTGACGCTTAGCGGTTTCAATTAGGTGAGCGATGGCTTTACCACCACCACCTCCGGATAAGTTTTGGAATGATACGTTATCGACAATATCTGACTTGACGAGTACATCTCCTGTACCACGTGCTGTCATATCCCAGCCTCCACCAGCACCTCCGGGGATTAGGAAGTGTATTTTTTCAAGATCAGCTGCAAAAGTGTTGAAAGAAAAAGACGCAGCGATGATTGAAGCTGCCAGTGTTGGCTTGAGTACCTTAAACATGATTCACGTTCCTTATGTTCAGGTGCATCTTCATTGAGATTGCACTTATCGTTATCAGTTTTCCATTAACAAGGCAGGGAAACTCGTCAATAGATGCGATTAAGGTTAATGGAGTGTTAAATAGTTGTCGCTAATACGTAGATAAAAACAATATTGAGCATTGTGACGATTTTGTTCATAAAGTTCATGGCGAAGGTCTAGCTCTGAATAATTGTTATAATCAGCACTGTTCTCTAGCTAAATTGTTGACGTAGCGCGAATAATCGAAATTCTCCTAACAAATAGGCCTCTGCTTTATATGCAATTACTACACTAATAAGTTGTTGGTTGAGTTCACATCAAAGTTTAGAAGTTTTCGCCATGGAGGGCATGCAGTTGGACGAATTGAAGAAGCACACATACTCGATACGCTTTACCGTCGGAACCATGTTCATCATTGCTACAGTCGTCACATCCATGTTTGCTATTAGCTTACAGTATTTTTTTACTCGTCAGATGTCCGAAGAGCATGTATTAAGCAAGCTGACTAGAGTGGCAGCTGGCGTCAGTGAACATATTCAAGAGGTCGATCTGAACGCCAAAAGTAGCGCTCGTCTTCTCAGCAGTATTTCAAAAACGATCGATCATGATTTCAGTGAAGAAGAAATTCGCGCCATACTAATTCAAGTTCTCAATGATAACCCACTGTTCTACAGCATTTATTTTGGTAATGACCAAGAGGATTTCTACCAGATTATCAATTTAGAATCCGATCCCATCGTCAGACAGCGTATTGAAGCTCGACCAGATGACAGGTGGGTGGTGATAAAAATCAATGGTCAGGAGCATAATCGTATACGCCAGACGATTTATTACACATCTGATTTCGAACAAACCAGTGTCCGTACCAAAAAAAGTAATTATCTCCCCACACAACGACCTTGGTATCAGGCTGCTTCAGCAGATGAGGTGTACAAAACGGAACCCTATCTCTTTAAGCACTTGAAAATTACTGGGCAGACTTATTCACTGAAGACACGGCAAGCGGTATTGGGTATTGATATCGTTCTGTCTTCGATCAGTTCAAGAATTACCGCCGCTGCGATGGGGTTGCCAGCCGATGCTGGTGTAGAGTCCTTTGTTTTTCATCGTACGGGTGAAATCATCGCTTCCAATCTGCATGGAGTGAGCGAGATGCCATCTTTAATCAGGCCGCTAACATTAAGCCAGAGTGAACAAGAACTGGTGGATACAACTCCATCTTTGTTGGTATCGAATCAACTGGGTTGGCGACCATATGACTACGCTCTCGCCGGAGAACCACAGGGTTACTCTATCGCGCTACTCAATCTACTTGCAAAAAAGACGGGCCTCCATTTTGAGTTTATTAATGGGTTTTCGAGTGATGAGTTAAATCGTAAGTTAGGTCAAAAACAGCTGGATATTGTGCATTCGCTTCCGGAACTTGATGTGAATGCTGAATACTCTCAGATACTCTTATTTAAAGAACCTCTAGCATTTGCTTATTTGGGGGAAACAGCACCTGACTGGTTCTCAAGTAAAGTTGGGGTGATTAATGGCCATCGCTTTCCCACAGGTTCTGTTATGGGAAAAATCAGCCCGATAGTGTTTAGTGACGGGGAAGAGGCGTATCAGGCGTTAATCACAGGGGATATTCAGCTTTTGCTCGACACGCGGAAGACTCTGGAATATTTAGGCCAAAATAGTAGTGTCAAATTCCAATTCTTGACGATTGAGGCATCGGCACCTTTTTATCTAACCCTTAGTGAGAAGTATCACTCCCTCAAACCACTATTAGCTCGCGCTATTGACAGTATTACACCCGATGAGCTGACAGCACTAAGTGATACTTGGTTTAGTCAGGTTAAAGAGCATCGAGTGCCTTACGAAGACTTAGACGCTTTGGCGGGTTCAGGAACAATCCACAAACGTGAAGTGAATGGCAGTAGTAAGTTCTTTTATGTAGAGGTATTGGGGAAAAATGCTCAAAGTAACGAAGAGTTCCTCGCGGTGATCGTGCCTGAAGGTGTGGTAATGGCGCAGGTAGTGGAAAGGTTGTATACCTCTATTGGTGGCACGGTGGTGGTCTTAGGCCTGTTACTCCCAGTGGCTTGGGTATTTGGTAACCCGATTGTGAACCCCATTAGCCAACTGCAGAAAGAAACAAAGAAGATCAAATGCCGCAAGTTTGATGATGTAAAGATAGTGGACTCTAATATTAAGGAAGTCTGGGCGTTATCACATTCGATTCATGATATGGCACGCGAAATTAAACGGTATGAACAGCAACAGGAAGCGTTTGTCGAATCATTTATTAAGTTGATTGCGCAAGCCATCGATGACAAATCGCCTTATACCGCAGGTCACTGTAATCGAGTTCCTGAGCTTGGGATGTTACTTGCTCAAGCGGCTGAGAAATGTGATTCGGGCACGCTGAAAGACTTTTCGTTTGCCAATAATCAGGAGCGTCGGGAGTTCCGAATCGCAGCTTGGCTACATGATTGCGGCAAGATCACGACACCTGAACACATCGTTGATAAAGGCACTAAACTTGAAGCCAACTACAATCGTATTCATGAAGTAAGAATGCGCTTTGAAGTACTTTGGCGAGATGCTGAAATCGAATTTCTACAATCTCAGTTAGTTGGAAAGGATGAGAAAGCGCAAGCCCTACAGATATTGCGTGCAAAGAAAGCCAAACTGAAAGAGGATTTCGAATTTGTCGCGAAATCGAATGTAGGCGGAGAGTTCTTTGGCAAAGACCAAGTAGATAGAATTAAATCGATAAGTCAAATGACTTGGCAGCGTCATTTTGATGATCGTTTAGGTTTATCACCCTTTGAAGAACTGAATAAGCCAGTGTGTCAAAGAACTCTGCCAGCAACAGAGAAGCTACTTGATGACAAACCAGAACACATACAGCATCGGATTAGACCGTTGGAGTTTGAACCCAAATTTGGCATCAAGATGGATGTGCCGCAATACCAGTACAACCTTGGGGAAGTGTACAACTTGTCGATCTCAAAGGGTACACTAACGGCGGAAGACCGATTCAAAATTAATGAGCATATGATTAGCGGTATCAAAATGCTGGAAGCGTTACCATTCCCTCCCGAGCTTAGCCGCGTCCCACGCTATGCATCAACGCATCATGAAACCCTAAAAGGGACGGGTTACCCACGTAAACTCACGGCGGAAGACTTGTCGGTACCAGAACGAATTCTGGTCATAGCGGATATTTTTGAAGCGCTTACCGCAGCCGATAGGCCGTACAAAAAAGCCAAGCCAGTGAGTGTAGCGGTAGATATCCTCTATAAAATGGCGTTGGATAAACATGTCGATATGGATCTGTTCTTATTGTTTTTACAAAGCGGTGCTTATCTTGAGTATGCCAACAAGTTTTTGCCTAAAAGCCAGAACGATAAAGTGGATATCAGTCAGTATTTGAGGCCGGAGCAAGTTGCTTAGCCCGTTTAACTTGTTGGGCAATGAGGATTTGATAACAACTCGAAAGGCTCCCCAATTTGGGGGGCCTTTCTGTTTTTATAAACTCGATTAAAGACTGCTCTGAAAAAGGGTGATGTTCCCACATTGTCTGCAGTGAAATGGCGAGTGAAAAGAAATCATTCTGAGGGGAGATTTTGCCAGTTCGTAGATTGGGGTTTAAAGCAGAAAACATAGGAGAGAGAGAAGAGTGTGTTTGGTGTTCGTAGTTGGACCCTATGGGGAGTATGCTCCCCATGTCGACCAATAGGGTTCGGTAGCATGGGGTGACTATAAGATTAGAAGGTTTGATATCACCATGAATGTATCCTGTGCCATGCAAGGCAATGAGAGCTTGTTCAGCGCTACTGGTAATTTCTTTTTTTAGACATAGGTCTAACTGTGAATAATCGATTGACAGAGACTCAAAAAATTCCAGCATCAGCCAGTCCATCCCCATGTCGGATCCATAGTCGAGAAACTTGGGCCAGTAGGGAGAAGAATGATGATGCAGGAATTCAGCTTCGGTTTTGAGCTGTTGTTTTGCTGGTACAGTTTGAGCGAACTTTACAACGGTTGAACCAAACTGAGGATGAGTAGCAAGATAGGTTGCATTACGAAGCAGTGAGTACTGGGTGATGCCCAGTACTCTAAAACAAGATTCTATTTTGTGGCCTGCTTCGTTGTTCATGTTCACATTTAGATACTCGAAGGTAGTGAGAATGCTGAGAAGAAGTTCGGCACAAACGGGTTGTTTTGCCCCTGAGTTTTGATACTCAATTGAACCTGACTCTCTCCGTATTTAATGGCGACTTCAGTTTGTTGGGATGTCGTTGAGGCGACTCTTGGCTCAATAAGCTTAAACCAAGCCCAATTACCTTCAAACTTTTCGTTGGCAATGGCGTTCGCTTGGGCCATGATCTGGAACCCTAAGCTATCTTGCTCGATAGATGATGAATTCCAACTTTGTTTACTCCATAGCCGTGGACCATGCTGGTAAGTAAATAAGGGTTTTTCACCGCGAATAATAAACTCTGTAACGTCAGAACTCATTTCTTTGGCTTTGAGTTGGAACTGTAAAGACATGTTCTGCGGATCAGCTAAGAATAACGCACTGCGGATATCACGTGCCTTCTCGATCATTTGCCATACAGTTGGGTCTAGTGCGAACCCCGTGTTTGGTAACAAACCGTAGAGATAAGGTGAGCGCTCTTCAATGGAGAAACTCTTTAACTTAGTTTGATAAAACTGATCGATGGTACCGTTGACTTTAAAGAATGCCGCAACGTCTGCGGTACTTGCATCTAAGCTTGCTGTCTTGTTAAACGGATAATAAGCAGCAATCGTCGTTTCATAAGGTTGATAGACTTCTACTTTCCAAGTGCTGTTTAGGTAGGCGTGGGCTAGGCCCATGACCAAATCATTGGCTTGCTGCGTTACCTGAGACAATATTTGACGAGAAATACTAGGTTGTGAAGCCTCTTGCTGAGCAAGTAGAGAAACCGGATTGCTGGTTTTAATTTCAGCAGTCAGGGCTTGATAAGCGACTTTCTGAGGATCTTCTGCTTCGTAGAACTTGCCTAACCAAGTTTCAGCATCGGTAAACTGTCCTAGCAAAGAGTCGATGGGCTTTGTTCCTTGCTCATCAGCGGATACCTGTTTGTGGTACTGGTTGAATGCAATGGAGATCTGTCGCGCAGACTCTTTTTTATCGATATCTTGCTCAGGAGGTTGTTCTCCCTCCTTAGTCGTCTCTGGCTGAACAAGTTCAACCGACGTGTATTTACTCATCGTGTTATACAGTTGAGCTAACGGGTTGTTTGATGCTGTTGTGAGTACTGATAGCGTTTGTTTAAGCTCATCGGCATTGGTTAAGCTTTTAACCTCGATGTGTGATGCGAAATCACGCCAGTAGTTAATGTAATCACCTTGGTACATTTGTTTGAGATCGCGACTGATACGATACATTTCTAATGCACTTGGAGAGGAACCCGCGACACCTTCATACGCTTTAAGTGCATCTTTCAGTACTGGTGAATCAACAGACAAGTCGATGTCGCTAAAGCCTGCTGGCGTGAACAAGTAAGGCACTAGATAGCCGACATAGTCGGGTGAAAAAGACAGCAGTTGACCAAAATTGCTACCGAGCTCTTGACGGACATCAATACGCTTCGAGTATTTTGGAGAATTGACAATATGCTCATAAAGCAGTGTTTCAATACCGGTTTGGTTAATCACTTTCTTAGCTAAACTTTCTAAGTCGAAGTTTGGTTTGATTGGCACTAAATCTTGAGCGAACACATCGTCTAGCAGCACTTTGAGCTGAGCCAATTTAACACTGTCAGCTTCGCCCTGTTCTTCTAAGGTCGTGACAAAGTAGTTCTTGAGCTCGCCAATATTGGTGCGATCTGCATTAAATAAGAGACGATAGTTGTTTAGCAGTGACAAAGTCTTAGATTGATCTTCAAGGTTGACGTAGACAAACAAGTCCTTTTCTAGCGTGTTTTCCATCGAAGGAATGAGTACGCGTTGCAACTCACTAAAGTAAGCGTTTTGTACTTCGCTCATGATGCTAGAACTTGGCATGAAGGGTAGGGTGTACCAAGGTTTTGGCTCAAGGTAGAGAGAATAGATTCTATTCAGAGAGTACAGGTTCGGTATGTTATCCGACATGTTTTCTATGTCATAAGGTTGAGCTGCAATCGCTTCCTTGTAGCGCTCAACCATGTTATCGGCCCGAGCTTCACGCTGACTTTGATAGTCAAAATCCAGTTTGATCACAAGTAAAACACTGACAAACAGACCTAGCCAAAACAGCGTATAGGCAGTTTGCATAGCGAGAAGTATGTTCTCCTTACGACGGTTTACTCCGACTAGGTCATGCTCATTGATTATGGTATGGCTCACCAAGTGCTGCGCAAACAGAGTTTGCTGTACAGGTATCTGTTGGTGTTGTTGGAATTGCTCGTGGCCTAAGGATTGGTTGACAACATTGGCTAATACGTCAAATTGGCTTTGAACTGAACCGCTATGGGTAAAGTAGAATCCGCGGAAATTTAGACCATCTTGGAGTTGGTCACCTCGATACAAGCGATTCAGGAACTGCCACAAGCTCTGTTTGAGCAGTCCAAACTGATATGGCGCCGCACAGATAGCATTGCGGTAGTCTTGATTGAGCTGAGAAGCCAATGCCGTACTCATATTGGCGATCAACTGACTAATGAGGCTGTCGTACTCTTCATTAAACCAATCACCATCAATCCCACCATGTTTTTGAATTGGTGAGGTCGCACCGAATACTTCGTTGCGTTTGGTTTCATCAAATGCGGAAAAAAACTGACAGAAGTCGTTTATCTGACCCATCTGAGTGACAATGTTATAGACGGGAAGGTTTAAACCGAATGTGCGATTAAAGCTTTGAATTTCCGACTTTATTTGATCTGCCTTTTGCGTCAACACTTCAGTTGTATTGAGTAGTTGGCGGACATCAGTGGTAAGGATCAGGCCGTTAAGTGCTTGGCGAGGGCGCCATTTATTCAAGCTATTACATAATGTTTTAATATAGGCGGGATTCTGATCTTCACCAAGACTCACTGAAATCAGAATGGAATGTTCACTTAACCAGAAAAGAATTGGGAACTCTATGTCGTTGCCGAAATCGTCGACTTTGTATGCCTCGTACCCCATTTGAGTGATGATACTTTTATCCTTTCGTGGATCATCACTGAGGAGGAGGTAGATTGGGAGGTCATAACGGCTCATTAAGCGCTTTTTGCGTTTCTGAACATTGAGCATCAACTTGAAATGTTGTGCCAGCAGCTTACAACGTTTGTTTATTAGGGCCCTATCCTGACTTGGTGCTCGTGACTTACTTTTTCGCTTAGAGAGTAACCAGTAGCAAAACGCGCCTAAAATGATCGCGACGAGCAGCGTTGACAAAACACCGACTAAGGTATGCGCAGGGTAGGCGAACTTCCAAGTCAAAACGCCACCTATGACAAAAATAACAACCAAACACAGCAGAGTCCAAAGTATGCTGCTTCGTCTATGGTTCGCGGGTTTAGATGAAGTTGATTCTGCCATTGTTATGGAGCCTCTGATGTTTTCTTAGTGTCTTTTGTTGTTTTTCTGTTCTGCACAACGATGGCTTTGATAGCGTCTTTCTCCAAATACCAAGCCTTTATCTCACGAGCTTGCTGAGCCGACTCACTGTGTACAATGACACGAAAATAGGAGTGAAATTGTTCTACTGAAGGCGTGTATGCTGAAGGCGATAGTGTACTAATAAAAGCGTCAGCATTCTTCTGTGATGAAAATGTTGCTAGCTGTACTAACCATGTCGACTTGCTTGTGATCATCGAAGGAGGCGGTGTTGCGTCCACCATTTCGACTTTGCTTGCTCTTTGAGGTGGGCTGACCAAATCTTCATCATTACTGATAAAAACGATGTCATTGACTTCTCCAGATAAGATGTAACGTTCGCTGAAGTCGGGTAAAAAGCTGAAATCACGAGCCCTTTGGGGCATTGTTTTGTCGTACCAGAAGTCGGTTAAGAATATGCTTAAAGCAATCAAAGTACTAAAAAACAGTGTGGTTAATAAGTAGCGTTTTCTTCGTGTCGGCTTGCGTGCTTTAGGTTGCTTCACCCGTGTGCGACAATGAATGCTGTTGCTTTGACGGTATTGGCTGATAACTTGCTCGAGCTGGTGAATGAAGGCTTTCAATTGCTCGCTACCCGTTTCTCTGTACTGACCTTTGAAGCCAATATTGAGAAAAATGTAGATTACTTCAAGCAAATCAATAAGTTTGTGAGGCTGTCGTGTTGCTTTTTCTGCGACAGTAAAAAACAGCTCACCACCGTTACGCATACCAAACAATTCACTCAGCAAGGTTTTATTCTCCCAACCTCGCTTTTCACCCCATTCACTGTAGATAATGAGCTCGTCTAGAACAACCGCGTACAAAAAACAGAGTTTATCGATCACCGCAACGGGATAAGCTAACTCGGCACCTTTGGCCTTAATATCATTGATGTTACTAACAAGCTGATGGCGCAGCGTTGTGACGTCTTCGGGTTCGGGCAACGTTGAGACTTTCAGGGTAGTCGCCAGTAATTCGCTACTGATGTTGATCAATTGATTCTCTGCTTTATCGAAATAATTCAGAAATTCATGATGATTTTTACTGGCGTTGACCGACGCCCAGCTCGTGGTACTTTCGTCGCTGTTTTTGTCGGTGAAGTCAGATTTATTTGTGTCCCAAACCAGTGTTTCTTCGTCTAAATAGTCCATTGGCATTATCTCAACGCGTACAACATGACTTCTAATTCAGAAATGCGAGTATCAACGTGCAGTGCTATCGCATCACGATTTTCTAGCATCTCTAGCCACATTCTGTCTGAAGTATCGACTTCAAAGTAGGCAACGCCTTGCATTGGCTTCAGCTCGCTCGGGGCAACAGGTAGGGGAGACAATGCGATCCCTGACAAACTGTTTCTAACCAGCTCGACGATACGTGCGTTGTTACCCAGTTTTGCAGCGACAGGGAAAAGTTCGTTCAATTCAGCACTACTGATATTAGATTTTACCGCCAGTACAAAACGACGATTAGAGACGCTTGCCGTATCTTTTATCAAGGTCCTTAGAAGGCGACGACGCTCAAACAGGGAAGAGTCCCAGTTAAACTCGATCACGGAGTCCTGTTGGACTAGCGTTAGCATGTTGCGCAAGCTAGAGAACAATGGGTTAAAGCTATCATAGAGCTTTTGATACTGAAGCTGACTACATGGTTCAGGTATCGCAGGCGTTAAAGCCATGACTTGAGCTTCGAATTTACGTAGTTCCAGATATAAATCATGTGTCTGACATTTGGGGTTGTTAATCGTGAGATCGAACCACGGAAGCCAAGTGTTCAATGTCTGTAACCAAAGGTAGTCTTGCATCATCGACTGCGGGCTTTTTTGCCCTTGGCCGGCATGAATACGTTTAAGCAAATTAGTTGCGCGGTTAGAAGATAGGGCGTGTATTTCTTTCATTCGTTCCATGAGCAGTGTCGACGCGCCGTAGTGAAGACAAGCTGGAATGAAGGCACGATCGAGGACAACCTCACCAGACTCGTTACTTTCCAGAATCTTAGATATCGGGATAAGTGTAAAGCCGGACGTATCTTCACCGGCAAGCTTTATAGAAATGTTTAATTGTGCAACGTCTATTTCAACGCTAGCATTCTCCGATGTTGAGGTATCAAATACGCTAATCGATTGAGTGACATAACGGCTTTGCTCTGATTCGTCACTCCCATAGTCATTGTTGCCTTGCAATGAAATGGGTAAAGCGAGAAAAGCGATAGTCTCGATTGTACCTTGAGGGATATCTCGAGCTACTTCTTCTTTTAGCTCAAAATGAGTCCCATCAGGAAAGACACCCGCTGAAGAAGTGATAGAGAGCTTACCTATTTTAAGCAAATCGTGATTGATGGTTAATTCAGTGACACCATAAAAGGGAGCAAATCCGGCTAACGTTTCAATATTTTGGCGAACGTAGTTCTGTACATATCGATCCTGTTGCTGAAAATGTTGTGGGGCAATGAACATACCTTCTTGCCATACTACTTTTTTGAATGCGTCCACGTACTTTCCCTATCTTATGATTAAAACAATTTCCACCAGGGAGAATCTGGCGTAATAACTTCTAGTTTGGCCTTGTCACTTGAGAGACTAAGTTGTAAATACTCGTCAGAGTTTTTAGGCAACATTGAAACTGACTTTGGCTCACTTTGCTGGTAATCAATAAACTCGACTAATACCGCGAGATATTGTGTTTGATTATTGATATCTAGCGTGATTTTTTGCTCACTACCCGGAATAATAACCGGTAAAACTTGCTTTGATACAAGGTTGGCACTGAGCAACTGGGTATCATTGCTGTACAAATCAATGAAAGGCTGTTGCTTAAACATCTGTGCATCAGTCAGTTGGTATAATCTAACCACTACCGGATTGGATTCATTGGAATCCGAAGGGTTGGTCGATGTATCTGACTTAATTGCTAAAGAGTATTGAGTCACAACAGGCGCAGGATCTGATGAACATCCGATCAGAAACAGAGCCAAAACTACACACCACTTAGCCATTAATTTTCCTCTCTTTGTTTTTGCATATTCTCCATAAAGAGAGCTTTGAACTGACGCCTGAAGTCGCCGTTGTCTTGTCTGTGCTGGAAATGTTTACGGTATATCTTCCAGTACTTTTTCTCCTTGTTGGTAAACATACCACCAGAGATGTAATCACTAAATTGTCTTTCAAGCTGATTGGGGGCGAACTCGTTCAAGAACTGATCTACAGTTTTCTCTAAAGCTTCAAAGAGAGCCTCATGGTGCAGAGACGGATTTCTCAAGTATTTATGGTTCTTTTCAGTCATTGATAGAAGTTTTTCAAGTGATGCTTCGATAGGAGCACCAACTTTCGAATCAACGGGCAGAAACTCAGAGGCTTCGGGATTTTGAGGGACCTTAACATGGATGTCATCAACCTCAACATGGGCTGCAATCACGTCTGCGTCTAAGTCTTCAAAAGGGTCCGCAGCAAAAGGGTCATCGCTTAGTACGTTGTCTTCAGAAAACGGGCTGCTCTTTTGACTGTTCACTGGGGTTGGTTCCTCTTCTAAAAAGTCGATTTCGTCATTATCTAGTTGAAGAGAAAATGGCTCAGAAAACAACGTATCGTCTTTTACTTCGTCTTGAGCTTGATTTGAGGTCACGAGTGTCGAGACAAGCATGGTGTAGTTTTCTACCTTTAGAATATCCCCATCGTTGAGCGGGTACTCTTTTCCTTGGACCATGTTTTTGTCATTAAGTACGGCGCTGTTTTGTCCTGTACTTTTCACACAGTACCCGTTGTCTGTGAGACGAATACTGCCATGCACTCTTGAGATGCGTTTGCTTTGGTCGGGTAAAGAGATGTCACAAGATGTTGCCCTTCCAAATTCACCACCTGTTTTTGGTAAGTACACCACGCGAGAGGTGACTACCTCATCAGAGGGTACAGAAATCAAATGAATGCTAATAGTCATTCGTTACCCCTCACACTTTAAAGTCGCTGCATTAAATGCAGATAGGAAACCAGAGTACTTTTTAAGGAATCGATTAGAGAAGTAAACACCCATAGGTTGAGTGTCCATCAACTGTGACTGGAAAAAATCGTCTGGTAGAGAGGCTTCTTTTAGCTCACTCTCAAAGACTTTTTCATCTTCCAGTGCGACATCAATATCCCTTTGTTTTAAAAGCTTTAGTAATACTTTAGCATCTCGAGGCTGTTTGACTACGTTGAATCCGTTGCGCTTTAACCAAAACCACTTGTTGGACCCAAATTTAGCAGAAAATTTAAGGTTAACTTTGGTAAGCTCATCCATTTTAGGCTCTACTCCAGGGCCAAAGTACCAACGAAGTTTTTGCTGTGCGATCGGGGCTGATAACGTCGCATACTCATCACGCTCCGCTGTTTGAGTCGCGACAAAAAAGCCGTGTTGAGTACCACTTTGCACTCGCAACTGCGCGTCTGACCAGACTGTCATCGTGATCTGGTAGGGTTGCCCCATATGACTGAGAGCGCATTTCACTTTATCCAACGCAATGCCTTGCATCTGACCATGTTTATAGTCCTGGTAAGGAGGCCAGTCCTGCGTTGTTAAGTGCAAACGCGCAGGACCAAAAGTAGTTTGTGCTGAAGCATTGGCTATGGTAACTAGGCCAAGAAAAATCGCTAGGCAGAAAGTAAAATACGGCATCATTCTGACCATTCATTTCCTCCAATAAGTTCGGAAATTTTTAAAATTGATACGGGTGGATAATAATTAAGTGTACGAGCAGCACCGACATTAACTATATATGAGTATTGAGTAAGTGGTTCAATAGGGACGTCGCTGGGTATGTATTTTCCACTTAATATTTGTTCCGCTTTGTGACCAGCAAACTGGCCAACGTTGTAATAGCGACTGACAATACCAAACAGTGCGTCGTGCTTTCGTATAGGAGATTCGGTTGCAGAAAACGTTGCAATACCTTGTTGATGTAAATTGTCTACAATGCTTTTACCTTGACTAATGATGTACGAATCGGGGGGAAGATAAGCCAGTTGAACACCGTCCTCAATCATGAGATCGACGACTTTTTCAACGGAGCTAGAATCAGGTTTATCGTTCCTCGTTCTTAGCGGATACAAGTATACATCTTTCTTAAATCTTGCCGAAAGCGTTTGTATATTTCTTGCAGTCACTACGGCATTGCTTTCTAAAGGATTAAAGATAATACCTATGGTTTGGATTCCACTCAACTGACTGATGGCGTTTAACTGTACGTCGTGAGGAACGATATGGCTGACGCCTGTAAAGTTTCTTCCATCTTCATCTAAAGCGTTAACAATCTTCGACCCCACAGGGTCGGTTACGATACTAAATACAACGGGGGTATCACTGTTCTCTCTGAATTGGCTAGGGTTATGCTCAGTACCTAAAAGATTGAGGGTGATAGTCGTGCCAAACGTATAGATCAAATCCGGCTTTAAATGCTCGATGTTTTCTAGGTGCTGCTTCAGGACGAATTTGTCACGATTAGCATCCAAGATGGTGTATCTTACGTTCATTTTTCCGGACAGGTAATCGATGAATCCACGCTCGGCATCCGTCACACCGCGCCACAATATCATGACGACATGTTTTTTGTCTTCAGAATCTTCCGCTGATGTTACAAACGGGAAAAGAATAGCCAAGCATAAAAACAACGCTTTCATTTCAGCACCTCCAGTTGATTCTTATCTCTGCGAACAAACAAGCTATAACAGCTAAGCAGAACAATAGAACTGATTAGTAGTGCAATGCCAAACAGCACTATCGTATTTTGAAATCCCAAAACACTTAAAGCCAGTCCTGCAACCAGAGGGCCAGCAATATTGCCAATGCGTTCCGTCAATCGGAAGATACCAATCGTTTTGCCTTTATCTAATCCGGAATCCGATAACAACTCTATGATAAGCGGCACCTGTGGAGAAACGCATATGCCATGCGCTATACCCACTAATATTACTATCATCAGTAATCCAGAAGTTCCCGGTAATAACATAATATTCATCAATGCTGCAGCAGACAAGATACCGCCGGCAAAGATAAAGGCGATCTTGTTATTCCACTTATCGATTAGCATCGCGGCGAGAGGCGAGATGATGATGATTGCCAGCCCATATGTCATCATTACTCGTCCTGAAACGGCGCTGCTCTCTCCCAAAGACTGCAAATAAACCGGGCAGATGTAATACAAGAAGCCGGTCAAGACTACTTTTGCAGGGATAGCACTAAAAAAGGTGATGAGAGCAAAGTACTTGTTGCTTAAGAGTATTTTAAAGTCACTAAGCTGTACGGGCTTACTTTCGCTATTCGATTCTCCACGGTCAAAGAAGCTTATGACCAGTATCACACCTATGACAGCCAAAGTCGCTGCAAGTAGAAATGTCATCGAGTAGCCCAATTTGTCGGCTAAGACGCCACCAATTGCTGCCCCGCAAAGTGAACCGGAGAAAAAAGCAGATAAGAAGGTCGACATACCTTTGGTTCTATTCTGCGTGTTCGTCGTGTCAGTGACGTATCCCTGAGCTGAGATAAATACGACACCATATCCAACAGCAGTAAGTGCTCTGGCAATGAGCAGCAACTCCAAATTAGGACTTAAGGCTGTCGCAACCAAACCAAATGCTGTAATAAGCCCACCACTAATCAGCGACTTTCTTCTACCGACTTTATCGGACCAGTAACCCGCAAAGGGAAGAGAAATTGCCCAACATAACATAAAGAGTGAAATAGGTAGGCTGGTCACTAAGTCTGCAGGGATCCAGTTTTGATTGCTTGGTAAACTGGCGACAAAGTTTGGGAAAAAGGCGAGGGAGGCCGCTTCGGAGAAAATCAAGATAAACAAAGGGAGCCTGATAAAGCGATAATCCTGAATGTTTCGTTCAGGTAAGTTTTCACGCGCAAAGGCCGCTTTTATCCGCAGGTTAAGCTTTCCAATTAGGGTACCAAATTCGTCATTAGATTGAACCTGTACTAGATAGGGTACTTGTTTGTTTTCGCCCATTGCTATTAGCTGCTTAATTTGTTTCCACGGTTTGATGATCATGAAATGACAGATAAACAGGATGATTTCGATAACAAACAATCCTGACGCAACGAGGACAGTGATCATGTCCATGATACTGTCTTTGATCATCTGAGGTATGATGTTGGTATCAGCCATCATTTGGAGCTTGATGATTCCAGTGGTATCTATTGGAATAGATAATTCACTGGCCTCGACATAATCTGGGAAAAATTTTGGATATTGATAGATAGCAGCTTTGTTGTTCTCCAAACGAATTGAGAGTAATTCAGGATGATGCTCAATATACGCTGAAAATTCTTCCTCCAATCCGACCAATCGCTCAAGAGGAACCCCCTCGTCAATGATGCGCCCAATCATATGAGATAGCGTATCACCAATTAGGTTAGATTTTTGCTCAAGCTGCTTTTCGTAGACGATCGAGAATTTACTCAAAGACTGGTAGGAACTGGCTAAATTTGAGGCGACGGTTAAGATAATGGCGAGTAGAATGATAAGCAGAGGAAAGTATCGTGCTCGCATTTTATCCCACTTGGACCCAGAGCGCCCTGCAATAATGTAATTCCTTACTGAAAGCATCACTTGCCTATCAGTCAGGTCTTGGTCGTTTATTGCCTTGGTGGCTGCCTGAACTTTTTTGAGCAAAAAATCAAGTAGCGAGTTCAGGAAAACGTAGCCTATTACCGCTGCGACTAACACCCATAAAAGGGTATCCATAATTTGTTGAGACAATAATGTCTGTTTGATTTTTTCTAGGTATAGCGGTGAGTAGTAAAGTCTCAACTCGCCTTCTTTTACATTGAATGTATTGACTATGTCCGTAGTCAGTAGTCTGTCGGTGTCAAATTTGGCTACACCAGTAGTAAACAATACTTGATTGGTACGATTGACGACCTGAATTTTGCTGATGCCATCAACAAGGTCTGAGCGCCTTTCAATCAAAGATTGAATGTTTGATATCGAGGAAAGGGGAAGACCTAAGCTCATCGCTTGACGAATATCATTATCCGTTTCGTCGAGCACAACTTGATAGGTGGAATCACTTGTCTGGGTGAGTCGTTTATCGAAATTGAGATAGTTTAATGTTGTATTCAGCCCATTAGAGAACAGCAAGGCGGAGACAATTGCCAAGATGAGTTTGGCTCTTAGTGAGATAAATCGTCTAGGCTTAATCATGTATCCAGTATCCATCTTGCTGTTCGTCTTTCTCACTTACTTAATCGTAAGATCGAATCCTTCCTCACAATTTGCGGTCGTAACGGAAACTTGAGTGATTGGCTGTTGCTGACTCAATCTACTGATACATTCTTCTGCAAGTTTAGGCATCAAAGAGCGGTTAATGATCTGCTCAACGGCGCGTCCACCTGTCGTAGGGTCAGTGTTCTTGCCAACGACGTACTCTACGAAGCCTTCATTCCATGTAAACGAAGCCTGATATTGCTCAGCGAGTTTTTTCTTAATTCGATTGAGGGATATTTCAGTAATTTTAGACAATTCTTCATCGTTTAATGGGTAGTACGGCACAATAGTCGTACGTCCGAGGAATGCGGGTTTAAAGTAGTGTTGAAGATCTGGCCTAATTGATTCGAGAAGCTCTTCATTGCTTAGGCGATCACTATTGTCCGCACAAACATCACAGATGGCCTGATCTGCTGCGTTGGATGTCATGATTATGATGGTGTTCTTAAAGTCGACAGTTCGGCCTTCACTGTCTTTAATATGGCCTTTGTCGAAAATCTGGTAGAACAGATCATGGACGCCAGGGTGCGCTTTCTCCATTTCATCGAGTAACAAGACTGAATAAGGGTTTCGACGAATAGCTTCCGTCAAAACTCCGCCTTCACCAAAGCCAACATAGCCTGCTGGAGAACCAAGTAACATAGATATTTTATGTTCCTCTTTAAACTCGGTCATGTTGATTACTGTCAGATCGTTGCTACCACCGTATAGTTGCTCTGCAAGCGCCATGGCTGTTTCGGTTTTACCCACACCACTTGGGCCACACATGAGGAACACGCCAATCGGTTTTCGACTGTCGGTAAGGCCTGCACGAGAAATTCGGATCGCTTTGGCTAGTTCTTGTTTTGCTACATCTTGACCGATGACACGCTTATCTAGTTCTTCTTCTAGGGATAAAAGTCGAGCGATTTCATCACTCATCATGTTTCCGACCGGGATACCAGTCCAGTTAGCGATGACCTGAGCTATGGTATTGTCATCAACCATTGCGTTGACTAGCGGCTCTTCACCCTGCAATTCACCCAACTGATCGATAAGTTCATTCAGCTTGTCTTGCTTGGCTTTATCAACACTATTTTCGGTTTGTTCATCGCTGATTTCTTGCTGAAGCTCTTTGATTTGGTCAACGAAATCGACCTCTTTCTTCCAACGCGCTTGGTAATCTGCGAGTTTCTTTTCGTTATCTGCAATTTCGCCAGTGAGTTCGGCAATTTCATCTTCTGCAATGCCAAACAGAGCGTGCTCTTTTTCTAGCGCTGCTTTTTCATTTTGCTGATAACGGATAGTCTGCTCAAGTGCTTCAATAACTTCAGGTTTAGCGCCTTGAGTAAGTGCGATACGAGCACTTGCAGTGTCGAGTAAGCTAATCGCCTTATCAGGCAACTGGCGACTAGGTAGGTAGCGAATAGACAAATGAACAGCGGCATCGATAGCGGATTCAGCGATAAAGGCGCCGTGGTGTTTTTGCAGTGACGCCGCAATACCACGAAGCATTTGTTTCGCGTCTTCTGCATTCGGTTCTTCGATCGACACGACTTGGAAACGTCGAGTTAATGCCGGATCTTTTTCAAAGTACTTTTTGTACTCTGCCCATGTGGTCGCTGCGATGGTTTTGAACTCACCGCGAGCAAGAGCGGGTTTCAATAAGTTTGCTGCGTCGTTCTGGCCTGCTGCGCCGCCTGCGCCAATTAGGGTATGAGCTTCATCAATGAAAACAATAATCGGCTTTTCGCTATTCTTTACTTCGTTGATCACATCTTTGAGTCGGTTCTCGAATTCACCTTTTACACTCGCACCTGCTTGCAGCAAACCAAGATCCAATGAATGAATTTGTACGCCTTGAAGTGCGCCTGGAACTTCATTAGCCGCAATGCGCAATGCTAAGCCTTCTACAACTGCTGTTTTACCAACCCCTGGTTCCCCAACCATGATAGGGTTGTTTTGGCGTTTTCTACACAGAATGTCGATGGCTTTACGCACTTCTGAATTTCGACCAGAGATAGGATCAATATTGCCGTCCAATGCCTGCTGTGTCAGATTCGTTGTGTATTTACTTAATGCGTCATTGCCGACAGGGGCACCGCCAGTACCATCTGCTGCAGCAGCGCCAGTTTTTGCTCTAGCAACGGCTGTTTTATTGATTAGCCCTTGAAGAGATTCCAGTGAAACACTTTGTAAGCTTTCTAGCTGAAGCGTATTCATACCCAGCACGTTTTGTTGCAGCATGGCTTGAACCAGATGAAGGCTTATAATTTCACCATGGCCATAGTTTACCGAAGCAATCATCCAAGCGTCTTTTACGATTTCGGTGAGTGCTTGGCTAAGAGTTGGCTGACCCTCATTCCCTTTTGGAAAACGAGCAATCTTCGAGGACAGCTCGTTGACCAAATTATCCTGAGATAGGTTTTGTGACTGAATGAGGCTATTTAAGTGTTTGTCTTGCTGTGAAAGCAACTGCAACAGCCAATGTTCTGTCTCAATAGAAGGGACATTTTGATTCATAGCGGCCCCAGCAGAAACTTCAAGTGCTTGTTTCAATTCTGGTGACAACTTGGCGACTAGATTTGTTAGCGTAACTTGCGTCATACCGTTTTCCTTGTATCTCAAAAGGCATCAATACGTCTTTAATACCCAACTCGTTTTGGTTCTGAAGTGCGTTACTTCAGGAGAATACTTACTATTTGTTGTGGTTTCCTTTCCGGCGCTAGGCAATCAACTTCACCCAGTTTCGCCGCGTTGTATTTGTTGCTGGATAGACGAGGTCTATTCAGATACTCCCGCTTTACGTTGAGGTAAACAGAAGTCGGAGTATTGTCTTGCAAATAATGCTGAATCAATTCCTTCATGTGGCTTGCCAGCAGTGGATCGGCTTGGATCGCGATCAACTCATTTTCCGTTTTTGGGGTTATATAAACCATCAAATGACTAAAATGCGTTAAGCAGGTTTTTCCGAGCAAAAAACCTTGTCCAACCCGACTATTGAATTGCTCTTTCCGACCCAATCGAGTCAGAGAGTCAGATGGAAGCTGACGGCGCTCATGAGTTTTAGTCGAGACTTTGATACCGAACGGAAAATAGTCATTAAGCATTTGACTCAGGGTACTAAGGTTTCTCTGACCTTGGTTAAGCAACATGGAGTACTGAAAATACTTTCCATGTTTGTTGCTAAGTGTAGCAATATGGTTGAGTAATGCCGTTTTTGCTGGTTGAAGTTCATTTTGAACAACAAGCCAAGAACCTGTTTCCAGTTGGCTAACAATTTCAAAATAACGCTGATTGAATACATCAAGAAAATCTTTCAGTGCATGATCGTCATTGTGAAGCGCGGATAAAAGTTCCTCGTAAATATAGTTTGGTATGACACCTTTGACACCAGATAATGCCTGCTTGGCTAACCTAAGTTTCAAGCGATTGTTTTTAAGTGAAAAATACTGTATTTCGCTCGCGTCGCCGGTAGGCATTGCCTCTGCTTTGAGTTCAAGCTTTACCCGATTCGGGTTTTGATTTATCCAATGATTCAGCAATCGCATCGCCTGAGCGAAATCGTATTGTTGAGGATGTTGGGTTAAATCGCTAATCAATGTCATATGTATCTCTCAACCAACAATCACATTGCTAGTTGGCTCCCATGAATTTTAGGGTAGCGCTTGGCAACCCCATCTCTTCCATAGATTCGGATAGACAGTTGGATATAACGGTCGAAGCTACAAAACTGTTGGAAGAAGCGATTGAGAACATCACTAAATACAAGGAACCCACTCTGAGTATCGAGTGTCAACTCTATTTCAGTGCCAGGAGAGAAGACGTTCTTACCCATTATACGTAAAGCTGAAACCTGAGATTTAATTGAGACGCTATGTATTGTCTGAATTTCTTCTGCTGATACTTGCTCACGACTGCATAGTTGAAGCATCTGCTTGAGCTTTTCTGTTGGGTTATCTGAGTGGAGAAGGGACGAAAAATTACCATTCAGTAAGCCAACAAATTGCCAGTGCAAATTCAAGTTCTGTTCTCGCTCAATGGGCGCAGTCGGTGGGTAAATAGCCTTAAAAGAACCTGGCAAATCGATGCTTTCAAGGCATTCCATGTCGCCGCTAATACCACATGCCTGTTTTCCATTGGTACACAGAAGATGTGTTCCATAGAGTTTATTGAACTCAAGGTCGTGATTAGGTCTTAAACTGATGGCAAGTTTAAACTGACCATTAATATCTCGAGAGCTTTGCCAATAATCTGCATTTGGGTTTGACTTATAGCTATCTCTAAACAAAGGAATTAACGGTTTTTCCCCTTGAGGAGTAATCTCGAATACTTCTTTGACTTCAACAACTTCAATATCACTTTCGCTGTGAGCATCGGCGTTAACAGGAATACTTAAGCATCTCTGGTCATAATTCGTCGGCTCGCCCGTTTGCTCAAAAAGGTTGACTGCAGGAATGATGTCGAGTTTAAACACTTGATTGTCAAATAAACGCATGAATTCGGTTGGTATCGAATTCATAAACAAGTTGAGCTTGATGTCAGCGCAGTCGAATTGCTTAATGGCTTGCCCAAAATCCTTTAAGCGAAAAAACTGGCGCTTCTCTTTGAAAAAGAAAAACTCGCTGATTAGTTGAAAACCTGAAAACTGATTGCCCTTTTGTGGCAAAAACAAAAAGTTGAGATCGCTGATACGACTCTTTAGCTTTTCTGCTGGTAAAACAACGTGTTTTTTGCATTCGCTATCAGAGATGGATACCGCCTTAGTTTGACCTAACAGTAATTCAACCAGTGAGTCTGCGTTGTTCTCAAAACCTTGCACAAAGAGATCTAAATCTTGATGACTCAGTTGTGAAAAATAGGTGTCGGGATCGCCTGTTGACAACGAAAGTTGAATAACAGCAGTAGACTGCTCAGTGCCAGCTGGACGATTAAACTTGAATGGTGCACTGGCTGCTGCTGTATCCGTTAAGGAGAATGGCGCCGTCTTTAAATCATCAACGGTGGTAAACTGGCAAAGTTTCCCCTTAGCTTCTGAGGTAAAGTGCGAACCCTTCGGAATCAGAACAGACTCTGAAACATCTTCCTCATGAGACAACTGTAGGTAGGCGGCACTAGGAATAGTTTGAATGTAACTTGGGTAGAGCACACCAAGTAGACCTTGTACAACTTCAGGGAGTTGCTCGGAAAGCTGCTTTTCTACAGTGGCGTTGAGTAACGCAACGCCGTCGAGCAAACGAGCGAGGCTGGGGTCTTCGATCTGGCCTTGATGAATATTGAGGCGTTCTGCATGCTCTGAGTGTTGCTGACCAAATTGTCCTAGGGCACGCCTTACAAAAGTCAGCTCTTGTTCAAAGTAACGCATCAAAGGATCAGTCATAACTATCCTCCGTCATTACTGTGGTTAAATCGTTGAGTGAAATCTTAGAGTCGAATATCAGTTCTTGCTCTCCTTTGGAGGTTCTTGCTCTAGCGATTATATTGAAAACCAGTGCGTTCTCATTTTCCTTACGTTCAAGTAACTCAACCATTACCTGAGTAAGGCGGGGCTCAAAGTGCTTGATATAACTCTCTAGACGCAATGCTAGTTGGGTCTGATCTAAGCTGGCACTCAAGAGCTGAACATCTTCTATGCCAAAGCGCAAATTAGAACGCTGTAGCTCTGTGAATCGATCATCAATATCGACTAGGGATGATTCAGACTCGAGAAGTTTGGTTAGGTGATATTTGATATCATCAATCTCTTCGCTTTGGCTTGAGCTATTCGGCTCTATAAACGTTTTCCAAAATCCCATTAGGCCGCCTCATCCAGTTCTGTGGTTAAAATGACCTCGCCAGTGAAGTGATCATATTGATATTGTGGGACAATCCTCAATGTACATACAAAGCTACCAGGTTGATTTTCAGATTCTGAAACGCTGATTTTAGCGAAGCTTAATGGGTATTTAGCGAGCGTTTCTTCGTTCGCATAAGTCACATTACTAGCAAACTTTTCAATCCATTGGGTTAAAAACAATTCACATTCTGCCGCAGTGTTAAAACTGCCAAGCATCTCGCGGACCTGAACCTTTAAATAGTGGGCAATGCGACAAGACATCAGACTAGTCTGAATTTGAGTTAAGATTTTCTCGTTGTCAGAAGAGCCGCTTTGCCAGATGGAGTTGTTTCCATTGAAAAAGTATTTGTCGCTGAGTGGACTTTTGGTCAAGGGTACAAATCCATTTTGTGCATAAAACGTCGATATCTGCCCAAAAAGGACCACACTGGTCTGAGGTTCGCGCAAAAATAGGCAGTTATGTTTGTCGATGTTTACAATGGCACCTTGAGATTTGTCATTCCAACGCGATTTGAGAAAACCAAACCAATTTACGCGGTGATATTCGCGCATGATGGTAGCGGCGAACGCAAAGGTCGCGCTGCCCCAAAGCCCAGTGCCGACTTCGTTGTAGATGAAGCCTGCCTTGGTATTGCTATAGCATTGTCTCATTCGTATTGAAGGCATAATAAAACCTACAAACCTTGAGCTTGATTTAGTGCGTAAAGACTGCCAAGCGCCGTAGTCTGGGCCGGTGATGATTTTTTCGATTCTATTGATATCTGAAAGCCAATCAGCTCCGGGATCTACAAAGAATTTCTCATCGGGTGAGAAAAGCATCGGGCAAAGGGTTGATTCGCCGAGTTTACTCAATAGCTCGACGGTAAAAAGGTCGTCATAGTCCGCATCGAAGTCCATATCGATAGAGATAGGATGCGTGTACACAATACAACCAAATGGGCTACCCCCGAGCGTATTTAACTCCTTGTTACCTATTTTGTTGAATAGGCTGGAAGCTTTGACATTGTAAGCTTGGTTGATGTCGGTTGACACTTCATCCCAATCCATATCAAGAAGCTTGAGCTTGGTACGCTGCTTATTGATTGGCAAGGTTGCAAGGCCTTGTAATCCCAGCCAGCTACTGTGTAGATGTTCAAAATCAGGCTCATGGAGGATTTTGTCAAGTTGCTTTGACAAAGCTCCATCTAAGAAGGAAATAAGACGTGACACGAAGTTAACGAGTGACGGTTTATTAGCTAACGCGTCAGGGTTAACTTCAGACAGTAAAAAGAGCGCGTCTCTGAGAAAGTCGCTTTTTTTATTGTCTAAAGAGGCAAGCTTCTGCTGCCAATCTGCGCTGAAATTCAATGTCATAATGTCCTTAGATGGTAGACAGGAAGAAAGGAAGGCCGGATTGCTCCGGCCTTAAATTGGATTAACCTGGGATCTTAGCAACCATACGTACAGAGGTTGTTAATTCTTCAAGTTGTAGCCATGGGCGTAGATGTGCCACAGCTGAGTAGGAGCCTGGACGACCTGGTTGCTCGACTACTTCAATTCGAGACTCACAAAGTGGTGTCTTAGCACGTTGCTCGTTACCAATGGCACCAGCGTTAGTGTATTGGTCGATCCACAACTGAAGTTCACGCTGGATGTCAGGTGCTTCAAGGTTCGAACCCAGTTTGTCACGTCCCATTACTTTCAAGTAGTGCGCGATGCGGCTACTTGCCATGATGTATGGAAGGCGAGCGGAGATAGCAGCGTTAGCGGTCGCATCTGGGTCAGTGAACGTTTTTGGTTTTTGAGTCGTTTGACCACCAATAAACACGCCGTAGTTCGAGTTTTTGTAATGAACTAAAGGCAAGAACCCTAGGTCACTAAGCTCTTTTTCTCGCTCATCTGTGAGGTTTACTTCTGTTGGACACTGTTGAACTAAGTCGCCAGCTTCCGTTTTGTACGTCAGATTAGGTAGGTTTTCTACCTTACCACCGTTATCAAGACCACGGATAGAAGTACACCAGCCAGAAGCAGTATACGCCTGAGTCATTTTGAGACCCAGATCATAGGCTGCATTAGACCACACAAGTTGGTCGTTGTTTTCTGGATTTGGGTTACCATCCATATCTGTCCCAAGCTCTTCATAATCGAATAGCTCAGTTCCAAGGCCTTTAGCACCATATGGGAGGCGCGCTAGCGTTCGTGGCAGAGTCAGCGTCACATAGCGCGCGTCATCACTTTCACGGAATGCATTCCAAGCGGCATATGCTGGTGAATCAAAACCAGCTGCTACAGGTTTGCCCTCGTCGAACGTGGTGAAGTCATTAAACTCAAACATTTGTGCATTTGCAGCTGCAACAAATGGAGCATGACATGCTGCTGCAACTTCACCCATATAGCGAAGTAGGGCAACATCTTCGTCTTTAGCGCTAAACTCGTAATCACCAATGAATGTTCCATAAGGCTCACCACCGGCCGTACCGAATTCACCCTGGTACACAGCGTTAAATAGTGGGCTACGGTCGATTGCTGGAGCATCCTCAAACTGGTCTAGAAGCTCTTCTTGGGAGAAGTCGACCATTTTGATCTTTAGATCGCGTCCTAGTTCGCTCTCTTTAACCAATTTCTGCAGCCCACGCCAAGAGCCCTCAAGTTTTTGAAGCTCTTTTTGTTGCATGACTTCTGACAGCTGCTTAGAAAGCTTCTTGTCAATTTCAGAAATTGCATTTTCGATTGTTTTAGTAACGTTTTTATCCCACGTTACCGTTCCTGAAAGCGCTTGTTCCGCAAGAACAGAAAACAACTCTTTTGTTGTATCAGCAGGTGTTTGAGTAGTCGCTTCGATTGCTCGGTCTAGAAAACTCAGCGAACCTTCTGCTGCTTCGGTTTGCGTTTGATTTTCAGCTTCTGTACTCATTATTCGCCTCCTTCTTCCTTATTGACACCAAGCTCTTCTGACAGTGCGTTGATAGTATCTGCGCTCTGTAGAACTTCTTTCAGCAGTTTCTCAAGATCACGAGAACGGTCTGCTTTTGAAAGTAGGACTTTGAGTTGGTTACGCGTTTCAACAAGCTTTTTAAGAGGTTCAACTTGCTCGACGATGGCTTCAGGTTCAAAGTCTTTCATTGAATTGAACGTCAAATTTGCTTCAAACTGACTATCATCGTCTGCAAGTACGTTATCGACTTTCAAAGACAACTCTGGTCCGACGCGTTTCATCACGGAGTCAAAGTTGTCTTTGTCAACGTTGTAGAATGTACGATCTTCAACGTCTTCCTTGTCTTGCTTATGACCAGAGTAGTCACCAATCACCCCAACCACAAATGGGAGTTCTTTGGTTTCTACCGCGCCATTAGTTTCCACATCGTAAGTAATACTTACGCGGTTTTTACTTACACGTTTGTGTTGGGAGTTTAGTGCCACAATGGTTCTCCTTGGCTAATTATTTAGCTGTCGATGTCACTTTTGCAGTTGTTGCGTCGAACCCTACTTCTGGGCCTTTCTCGATCTTACCGCCTTCACCCTCGATGTAGTAAGCTTTCGAGATTTCAGTGTAAGTTAGAGAGAATGATTCATTTGGAAGAGTACCGTCAGAACCAGCCATGTTGTAGCTAGACATACGAGCCGCTTTTAGAGTAACGATTAGGTAAGGATCTGCACCTGAACCTTCACGGTTTGGTTTAGTCATTACAATCTCAACAGTTTTACCCTCGCCGCCAGGAGCGTACAAGAAGGTCGTTAGGTAAGGGGTTGCACCGTCACACCCACGAGTAATATTGATTTCACCTAGCGCAACCATACCTTGGTCAGCGTTGTTTGCGTTACCTACATCAATACCTACACCACGAACTGCGTTCCAAGTTACGGTGTCAATAGCAAAGAAGCCATCTTTACCACCGATCTTTTCTACAGTTGCTGCACCTTTAGGTGTAGTGCCATCAATTCTCATGAAAATAGAAGCCATGTTGATCTCCTTCGCTAATTAGCATTTAGTGTTTTTACCACTCGAAGCTACTAATACCACTTTCAGGTTGAGTAGTGTTCGCTTGAGTTTGAGTAGTTTGTTCGCTCGTTGTGACTGGCTCTGAAGGAGCTGAAGTCTGCGGAGACGGAACATGAGCACCTGTCTGTGATAGCCCAGGTGCGGATGAAACTGTTTGTGTTGAAGTGGCTGGTTTGTTACTTAGATCTGCTTGCGCTAAGTTATCCATGCCAGAAACTTGATTAATATGAGTGATTACACCGGAATTACCGCCTGTCATCTCATTCAGTAGTTCAGGCAAGCTCATATAGCCCCATCGAATTGCCCTCTCAAGCAAAAATGGAATAGGACTATGAGGTTCTGTTCTTTGAAAAAATTCAGAGATCTTACGCAGCTCGTGGAAAGCTTGATCTCGATGAGTGACTACCGAGCTTACAGGCTGAGGTTGACTTGGACTTTGAGCCATAGGCTGCGGGGCAACCAGACCTGAATCTTCGACACCTGTTTGTGGTGTTTCGTTTGCAGGAGCGGGCTGTGATTCTTGACTAGCCGCTGGTGTCGGTTCATCGACGACAGGCTTGAACTCATCATCTAGCGGCCATCGGGCAAATTTGTCGCCGACCAAAAACTGTATCGCATTGATTAGGTCGGCAATGTTAGCTTTGACAAATTTGAAGCTTACTTGAGCAACCCCTAGCGTTTGACATTCTTTTGCAATCAGTTTTTCTGCCGCATCAAAATTTTGATAGCTTTCTGACAGGCCACTTAGTGTACTTAGCACATCGTTAGAGAAAAGGGTTTGTGCTCTATCTTTTAGCTCTGCAATCTTTCCTGCTCTTTCTGCACGTAGGAAATCACCAAAAGAGAGTTCATCAATAAGACTTATCATTTGCAATGGCATGTAAAGTGCTGTCGAATCTTGACTTTCACCAACAAGCTGCAGAAGCGGTTTTGTTCGAAACTCAACGAGTTCTTTAGCCTGACCTGATTCGTCACTACTTTTTAACTTCTCAATTGGAGGATGAGGGTTTAGCGTTGGCCAAAACGATTCAACAATCCCGACTAATGCTTTCGTTGAGCTAGCGAGGTTGTCATAAGGTGCAGGAGTAAAAAGCTGGCTAGCTATATACCAACCTAAAAACTCAATATCTTTAGTTTGCGTAGTCAGAGCGTCAAATGTCGATGTACGCAACAGGTCCCAGTTGCTCTGATTCGCTTCGATAAGCGCTTCATCACTTGAAGCGTCTGGGGTTTCAATTAACTGGCGGAATGACGATTGTGCAGTGTTGTAGTGGTTTCTCAACGTACGGTAGGCACTACGATCTAGCTTCAGGTATGTTCCTGACGGTTGTTCTTCAGATATAGGTTTCAATAGTGCTTCAATATCAACCATACAGCGTCCGTTATTAGTAGTTCACAAGAAAGTTTATAGAATGTGTGCTTACTTATTATTAGTTAATAAAACCGTATTTCTCATAGTCTAGGCTTATTTTTGAAAAAGGCTCGTCCAATTTTATTATTTACCTTGAAAAGTGATCCCCTTCTAGAAAATTGGCCGGATGACGTATATTTTTTATCAATACCTTGTTTTTTATATGGTTTGCAAAAACCAAAAAGTGTCTATTTTTTGTACTCTTAAGGCGGTTTGTCGAAATTTATCACCTTTAAGAGGTGTTGTTCTGTAAATGCAATGTTGTGATTTTCTGGCAAAATTAGGTGTTTGCACTGGTCATTGATAGTCACAAAGTTCGAAAAGGCTGCTGTTTTGCAACAAGCAGCCAGAATCGATTCTATCCACCGATTAAAACGGTAGGCATACCTAATACGATACTTCCGCCATGTGAGGTTGTATCTCCCATTCGTGCTGCAGGCTTGCTGTTTATCATAACGGTAGCACTTCCTTTGATAATGGAATCAGGAGGGCCAACACAAACACACATATCTCCCAGTGTGGCAGCAGGCAGGCTCCCGACCAAAACTGTTGGAGCTCCTGGCCCTGTGATAGGCCCACCAACATGGGGTATTGGTGGAACCGCTGGAGTTTGCATCGGGCAGACATGCATATCTGTCAATCTTGCTGCGGGTAGTGTCATTGAATACCTCCGTTGCCTCCTGAAGCAATGTCGAGAGCAGTTTGAACTGCCTTTTCGTAATATTGCTCGGATTTATCCCATTGTGGTAACGAAGCTGCGTGATTAATGGCACCGCTGACAGCTTTCGCGTAAAGAAAAGGGTCTGGTAATACAACTGGTAGATCTGGCGCAACTATGCTTCCAGAACCGTTCCAAAACACCGCTTGGGTTAGCCATGATGGCCCACAGTTAAGTTCAAGGCGATTCGCCAATAGCTCTGCTCGTCTGCGAAGTTCCTCCGACGGTGACTGAGCCCATTGTTTAACAATGTCAAGAGACATCTTTTGTGTGTCAGTCCAAATATCATTTCTTGATGATACACAGCACAATGCCCACCAGATGCTCTCGCGAACGGGTAGAGCATGAGCCAGAAATTGCACTAGGTCGTTGTACAACTTTGCTTGCTGAAGCTTGCTGATGACTTGGTCGATGGGTAACTCATCGCCAATAATTTGCATGGCTTCGTCTGAGGCTTGAAATCTTGGTAGTATTTGAGCACTGCTCTGGTAAGGGATTTTTTTATACATAGATTTAATTAACCTTCACAATCGCGCCTTTGAGTTCACCTAATACACCACCGTCGAATGTGCCTTTAAGCCCCGACTTAAATTCGGCACTGAGAGAGCCTTCAGCACTGAGAGTCGTGCTGGCTTTGATTTCAATGCTCAGTCCTTTAATACTGTTTGAACTTGTGGCTTCAAGTGCTGTTGTTGTTCCTGAAACTTTATTCGCAGAGGTGGCTTTGCTGGTAACATTCGTTCCCTCTAGGTTTAGCGCACTGCTTGCTTTTACATCAATATTAGTGGCCTCGATAGATATTGAGGATGAGGAAATAGAAATTTTACTTGAGCCAACTTTGAGATCGATGGAGTCATCTGCTTCCAGCGTAATTGATTTCGCAGAGCCGCTCATCGCCTTAGTGACATTGAGTGTATAATTGTCTTCAGTGGCAATCGTCATGGCTTTGGTTACTGATTGACTGAGTTCACCTTTGACGGTTTCAGTATGGTTGTTTTCGACTTCTTGTGTGATGTCTTTTGCGGCGTGAAGATAAACCAGTTCATTGTCTTTTTTGTCGTCAAAGTAGAGCTCGTTTGTTTGGCCTGTCAGTTTCGTCTTAATCCCAGTTTTAGTGGTATTCGCTTCTTTATAGGGCGGCGCGTTTTTACTGTTATACACGCTGCCCGTAATGATTGGCTGATCAGGATCGCCGTCAATAAAGGAAACCAGTACTTCCTGACCTACTCGCGGAATAAACTGCGTCCCATAGCCGCTACCTGCCATCATTTGCGCGACACGCACGTAACAACTGGTTTTATCGCCACTGGCTTCAGTATCCCAATGAAATTGAATACGGACTCTGCCTTGATCATCTTGGTTGATTTCACCTGCTGTTGAGCCTGCAACTGTAGCACTTTGCAACCCATTCACTACTTGTTTTGAACGCGGCGCTGGATATGTTGGTGTTGCTTTGGGTATTAGTTTGATTTCTGTAGCGCAGCGAACATCATCGGAATAATGCGTTGATGTGCTGACTACGGAAAAATCACCAAGTTGTGATTTGTCGAGGTGGCTTGACAGAGAAAACCAAGTGGCAACCTCAAACATATCATGTTCGGCCTGAGCTATAACAGATTGATAATCCTGCTCTATTTGCTCAATCCGTCTTTTTGCCAAGTTGCTAGATAAGTCGGTCATATCTCCACTTATGCCTAAATCAGGATAGTGGACAGATGCCAGCTTCGTATTATTTGCGATTGTATTGCTGCTGGTTTTTGCTTTGCTGGTGACTAATTTAGACTGTGAGTAGTCGTATGCCGTTAGTTCTACACTAGCACCGTGAAAAGACATCACTGGTGACCAGGTTTTAATCAGAGGCAAGCTTCCTGAAGGGGTTTCTTGCATATCAAATTTTGCTACATCAGCCTTGTCGAAAGGTGATTGTGCATCTTGGATGACCATAGTGTGGTCACCGGATTCATGTGTGAAATAGTAATGTAGGCCTTCTTCCGCGAGCAAACGTGTTACAAAATCGAAGTCCGATTCGTTGTATTGAAGGCAATATTCTCTTTTTGTTGAAGGTAAACTAGAGAGTTTGTATTTACCTTTAAAACCCGCGTTATCGAAGATATCGCTGATGATGTCTTTCGTCGTTTGAGTTTGATAAACACGGAAAGAATGTGTGTGTGTGAGAAGCCAGAACCATGGTCGAAGCGTGATTCGGTACTGCATGAATTGCAGATTAGCGTCCAACCCCATTTGTTCGATGCGAGCAATAACTCCATTAAAAGAGCGTTGCAACTTGTTGCTGCCAGACTCATTGGAATATCGGTTTATCGTCAACAGCTGACCAAGTTGGTCTTTAACACTGAAACTAGAGGAGACGAGTACGGCGGTAATCTCAAAAGGAGTGGACAAAGCTTGAGTTACAGTAAATTCGCTAACTGTATGCTCTTGATTCTTATAGTCCTTTGCCGAAATTAAGTTAGCCGACGCTGAATACTTATCAGCCATATAATATCCTTGAAATAATTAGTCTGATCGAAAAAGACCTTAAAAATTATACTGATACGCTAGGTATAATTTGTTGGATTTATAAAAAGTAGCAGTAAACTTATCGTAAATAAATCCTACCACTGATTATTCGGGCTGTTTAGCCCCATAATAACTGAATGTGTGAGCCGCTCTCAGAATCCAACATTCTTCTAACGGCTATCGACAACGAGCAGTTTCGCGCTTCGATAGGAGAAGTTCATACTCTCTATCTCGTTTGGGCGGCTTATGATCAAGTCCACAGATGGTAGTACCACAAAGAAGACTAAAGGCTCTGGGTGAAGGTACATCCAACGTAAGTTTGAGTCCGACTTCTTATACACCTTCATATTCACAGTCAAGACTACGCTGTCTGGCGAGAGGGTACTGTTGTTGAAATGCCCCAGTTCATGTACTGCCCCCCAAAGAGAATCGAGTGAGCGCTCGTGAGTACTTTTGAGAAACAACTCGATCTGGAACCTATCCTCATTGTCATAAAGTGTTGTACTCAGTCTTTGAGTAAAGCGCAATCCATCCTCAAATGGTAGGTAATTCAAATTATTGTCGACAATCTTAGAAGATAGTGGACAAAGTTGAACTGAATCAGCAGGCTGTTTGCTGGCATATAGCTCGCAAGTGAACTGTTTGATGATGGTCTCTAGGCCTTGATGAAACTGTTCATTTTGAATGTCTTTCAGTGTTACCGCAGAACTATTTAATACTTCGGCAAACACTTTATCTGCAGTGCCGTTGACATTATCGTAGTCGGCAACGTTGACATATTGATTGGACTTAATGGCGGCTTTAAGAACATTGTTTGATTCGATAACCGTAATGTCTTCGTCAGAATAGACGGTATCTCTAAGTGGAGGGTAATAGGGTTCTCGCTTAGGTTCTGAGAACATTGAGCACGCTGTGAGGCCTAAGCCTAGAGCGGCAGCGATTGATATCTTACCAATTAGAGTCTGCATTCTTATCATAGATATCCATGGTTACTTCTACAGTACCGATACTAATGACAAGTAAGAGTTAAGTCATTGTTGTTGTGTTGTTCTTGCCGATAGAGCTCACAAACAGCAATGAGAATCGCGTACTTTGTTTCCTTAAAGCCAGATATCCATAACGGATTAGCTTATACCTTAGTCTAAATTGTCGACAATCTTCTTGATTGTCGACAATTCGATCGGCTATTTTATACGTATGGTATAAGAACTGTTGACACATTGGGTTGAGCAGGTAAGCGAGCAAACGTATGAATGATGAACTCACGACTCGTATGAAAAGTAGAGCAACAGAGAAAGAAAACACCAAATCAGAAAGTCTGACCGAAATTCTAATTGAAGCGATTGTCGAAGGTAATCTGGAACCTGGAAGTAAGATCTCTGAGCCTGAGTTGGCGAAGCGACTTGAGGTAAGCCGAGGCCCACTACGAGAAGCCATCATGCGACTTGAAGGGCTGGGATTGATTGAGCGCATTCCTCATGTCGGAGCACGAGTGATTGCCTTCTCCCCTGAAAAGCTGGTTGAAATCTATGCGGTTAGAGAGGCTTTAGAGGGTATGGCTGCGCGCTTGGCAGCACGTTATATCTCTCAGGAAGAGTTGTTGAGTTTGGAGCTATTGCTTGCCAAGCACTCAAAGCACATCGATGAAGTTGCAGGCGCTTCTTACTTTCATCAGGAAGGCGACTTTGATTTTCACTATCGCATTATTCAGGCGAGTCGCAATAGTAAGTTGATCGCGCTCTTATGTGATGAGCTGTATCACTTGCTGCGTATGTATCGATACCAATCGCCACGGGCGCAATCCAGACCCAAAGAAGCGTTGAACGAACACAAATTTATCCTTCAGGCGATTCGTAATCGTGATGAAGAGTTGGCCGAAATGTTGATGAGAAGACATATCTCAGGCAGCAGACGGTTAATAGAGCAACAAATTTTACTTGCTGAAAATGACTAGAAGGAAACTGTCATGAGTTTATCTCCAGGGGCGAAATTCAGAGCCGCCGTAGAGCAAAATGATCCTTTGCAGATTGTCGGTACGATTAACCCATACTGCGCCATGATGGCGAAAAACATAGGCCACCAAGCTATCTATTTATCAGGTGGTGGCATTGCCAACGCATCTTACGGTCTTCCTGATTTAGGAATTACGACCCTCAATGACGTCTTGGTCGATGTTGACCGCATTACTAATGCGTGTGATTTGCCTTTATTGGTGGACATCGACACGGGGTTTGGTGGCGCATTTAATATTGGTCGCACGATTAAAGCGATGGAAAAAGCCGGTGCTGCCGCTGTTCATATGGAAGATCAAGTGGCGCAAAAGCGTTGTGGTCACAGACCAAACAAAGCCATTGTCAGTCAACAGGAAATGGTTGATCGAATTAAAGCTGCGGTAGATGCGCGTAATGACGAAAGTTTCGTCATCATGGCTCGCACTGATGCGCTCGCAGTTGAAGGAATGGATAGCGCCATTGAACGAGCGATTGCCTGTGTCGAAGCTGGCGCGGACATGATCTTCCCAGAAGCAATGAACAAATTAGATCAGTATTCACAGTTCTCTGAAGCGCTAAAGCAAGCGACCGGACAACACGTGCCTATATTAGCGAACATTACTGAATTTGGCCAAACGCCATTGTACGGTGGTGAAGAGCTAGCCAAATCAAATGTTGATATGGTGCTGTATCCACTAAGTGCTTTCAGAGCAATGAATAAAGCCGCAGAAATGGTTTATGCCCACCTGTTGAAAGAGGGAAATCAAGAAGCACTGCTTGATTCGATGCAAACGCGTAAAGAGCTCTATGCGCACCTCAAGTACCACGATTACGAAGACAAATTAGATCAGCTGTTTTCAGAAGGAAAATAGCCAACAGAAACAAACGGAAGCCTAAGAAAAGTATCGGAAAATTTTTAATTCAATAACGTGAAACTTGTCCGAACAGAAAATGCTCCATTCAGAGGGTAGAACGGACAGAAAAGGAGTTCAACATGTCTACTAAAGAGATTGGTGGTGCAGGCCTACGAGGTCAAAGCGCCGGAACTACTGCATTATGCACCGTCGGTAAAACAGGTACAGGTCTGACGTATCGAGGTTACGATATCACTGATCTAGCCAATAACGCGCAGTTTGAAGAAGTAGCCCATCTTCTGTTACGTGGTCACTTACCGACGCAACAGGAGCTGGATGCATACAAAACGCGTCTGATTGGCTTACGCGGCTTACCTACTGAGCTAAAGCAAGCTTTGGAACTGGTCCCAGCAAGTGCTCACCCTATGGATGTGATGCGAACAGGTTGCTCAGTTCTAGGCAACCTTGAACAGGAAATGGATTTTTCTGAGCAACAAGACGCGACGGAGCGAATGTTAGCGCTATTCCCAGCCATCATTTGTTACTGGTACCGCTTCAGTCATGATGGCGTTCGAATTGATACCGAAGATCAGTCTCAAGATTGTATTGGTGGCTATTTTCTTAAAATGCTCACGGACAAAGATCCGAGTGAACTGCATAAGCAGGTCATGCATTGCTCGCTGATTCTCTATGCGGAGCACGAATTTAATGCGTCGACGTTTGCGGCTCGTGTGTGTGCCTCGACGTTGTCGGATATCCATTCTTGTATTACGGCTGCAATTGGTACCCTGCGTGGTCCGCTCCATGGTGGGGCAAACGAAGCCGCGATGGAAATGATCGAAAACTGGCAGACGCCTGATGAGGCAGAAACCAACATCATGCAGATGCTAGCCAATAAAGACAAAATCATGGGCTTTGGTCATGCTATCTATCGTGAAAGTGACCCTCGAAATGCATTAATCAAGCGTTGGTCGAAAGAGCTCTCAGATAAAGTGGGCGATACACACCTTTATGCGGTCTCTGAGCGAGTCGAATCGGTGATGAAACGTGAAAAGGGGCTGTTCTGTAATGCAGATTTCTTCCACGCTTCGGCGTACCACTTTATGGACATTCCAACCAAGTTGTTTACACCTATCTTCGTCATGAGCCGATTGACTGGCTGGGCTGCACACGTTTATGAGCAGCGTGCCAACAACCGCATTATTCGCCCAAGTGCGGATTACACAGGTCCTGAACATCAGGATTGGGTTCCTATCGAAAAGAGGTAACACCCAGTTACCCATGAGTCTCCTTACCAGCTAGTAAGGAGGCTCGGATACCCGAATATTATCTGAATGGAAGCAATGATATGAGTAGTACAGTGAATTCAAAATATCGTAAGCCGCTTCCGGGATCTGATCTTGATTTTTTCGATGCCCGAGAAGCAGTCAATGATATTACGCCAGGAGCTTATGAGACTCTCCCTTACACATCGCGTGTTCTTGCCGAGCAATTAGTGCGACGATGTGATCCTGAGTCTTTAACAGCCTCTCTTAAACAACTAATTGATCACAAACGCGATTTAGACTTTCCTTGGTACCCAGCACGCGTAGTGTGTCACGATATATTGGGACAAACGGCTTTGGTGGACTTAGCCGGTTTACGTGATGCAATTGCAGATCAAGGAGGCGACCCTGCTAAAGTGAACCCTGTGGTGGAGACCCAGCTGATCGTCGATCATTCTCTAGCGGTGGAGCATGCGGGTTTTGAATCTGATGCGTTCGAGAAAAATCGAGCGATCGAAGAGCGTCGGAATGAAGACCGTTTTCACTTTATCGAGTGGTGTAAAACGGCCTTCGAAAACGTCAGCGTTATTCCTGCAGGTAACGGCATTATGCACCAGATTAATCTGGAAAAAATGTCACCTGTGGTGCAAGCCAAACAAGGTATTGCTTATCCGGACACCTGTGTCGGAACTGACAGTCATACCCCGCATGTGGACGCGTTAGGTGTTATTGCTATTGGTGTGGGTGGGCTTGAAGCGGAAACAGTAATGTTAGGTCGACCATCAATGATGCGCCTACCAGATATTGTGGGTGTTAAGCTCACGGGCAAACGCCAACCTGGTATTACGGCAACGGATATCGTTCTGGCTATCACTGAGTTCTTACGCAATGAGCGCGTTGTCTCAGCGTACCTTGAGTTCTTCGGTGAGGGTGCCAGAGACCTGACAATTGGTGACCGCGCAACCATCTCAAACATGACGCCTGAATACGGTGCAACAGCAGGCATGTTCTATATTGATGAACAAACGCTTACCTACCTAAAATTGACGGGGCGAGATGACCAACAAGTTGAACTGGTTGAGAACTACGCCAAGCAAACAGGCCTTTGGGCTGATGACTTAGATTCAGCGCAATACGAACGAGTGCTCGAATTTGATTTGTCTGCGGTGACACGCAATATGGCCGGCCCTTCGAATCCACATCGCCGCTTACCAACGTCAGAGCTAGCTTCACAAGGTATTGCAGGCCAGTGGCAAGAGAGTGAAGGTCAATTGCCCGATGGTGCGGTAATTATTGCAGCGATCACCTCCTGTACTAACACCAGTAACCCAAGAAACGTTGTCGCCGCAGGATTAGTTGCTAAGAAAGCCAACCAATTGGGCCTTGTACGTAAGCCATGGGTGAAGTCGTCTTTCGCTCCGGGTTCAAAAGTCGCGAAGTTGTATCTTGAAGAAGCAGGTTTGCTTGAAGAGATGGAAAAACTCGGCTTTGGTATCGTCGCGTATGCATGCACGACATGTAACGGGATGAGTGGTGCGTTAGACCCAGAGATTCAGCAAGAAATCATTGAACGAGATTTGTATTCGACGGCGGTACTTTCTGGTAACCGCAACTTCGACGGGCGTATCCATCCTTACGCGAAACAAGCATTTTTAGCGTCACCGCCTTTGGTTGTCGCTTATGCGTTGGCAGGAACGATTCGCTTCGATATCGAGCGAGATGCGTTGGGTACAGACTTTGAGGGCAAGCCTATTTACCTTAATGACCTTTGGCCAACTGACGAAGAAATTGATGCGGTAGTGGGTAAGTACGTTAGACCTGAGCAGTTTAATCAAGTTTATATTCAGATGTTTAAACTCGATGATGAACAAAGCAGCAGTAATCCTTTATACGATTGGCGGCCGCAAAGTACATACATTCGCAGACCTCCTTATTGGGAAGGCGCATTGGCGGGCGAGAGAACACTGTCTTCAATGAGGCCGCTAGCAATATTGGGTGACAACATTACAACCGACCATTTGTCTCCCTCTAACGCCATTCTTGCGTCCAGCGCTGCAGGTGAGTATTTAGCGAAAATGGGAGTTCCTGAAGAAGACTTCAACTCCTACGCAACTCACCGTGGAGACCACCTTACAGCGCAGCGTGCGACCTTTGCAAATCCTAAGTTATTTAACGAAATGGTTAGAGACGAAGGCGAAGTTGTTCAAGGTTCTCTGGCTCGTATTGAGCCTGACGGAAAAATCACGCGTATGTGGGAAGCTATCGAAACCTATATGAACCGAAAACAGCCCCTCATTGTCGTTGCAGGAGCAGATTATGGTCAGGGGTCATCTCGTGATTGGGCGGCAAAAGGCGTTCGCTTGGCAGGCGTCGAAGCTATCGTTGCCGAAGGTTTTGAGCGTATCCACCGAACCAATCTTGTTGGGATGGGCGTACTTCCTTTGCAATTTAAAGAAGGTGTCAACCGTCAATCATTAATGCTTGATGGCACCGAGCTTTATGATGTGATTGGTGAGATTAAGCCGGGTATAGACCTTGCTTTAGTTGTCACACGCCAAAATGGTGAAAAGCTGGACGTGCCGGTTACGTGTCGACTCGATACCGCCGACGAAGTATCGGTTTACAACGCAGGCGGCGTATTACAGCGTTTCGCCCAAGACTTTCTGGCTCAGTAAGGAGTGATTATGAATGACATTAGACCGAGTCAGATAAAAGTCGCCGCGACCTATATGCGAGGAGGTACGAGTAAAGGTGTTTTCTTTAATCTTTCTGATTTACCTGAAGAGGCACAAAAACCGGGAAAGGCTCGAGATGCGTTGCTGCTTAGAGTTATTGGTAGCCCAGACCCCTATGCTAAACAAATCGATGGTATGGGAGGGGCATCTTCGAGTACAAGCAAAACTGTCATTGTTTCGCCGAGTAACCAACCAGAGCACGATGTGGATTACCTATTTGGGCAAGTCTCCATTGATAAGCCTTTTGTTGATTGGAGCGGAAATTGCGGAAACCTATCGGCTGCGGTTGGCCCGTTTGCAATTCATGCTGGGTTAATTCCTGCAGAGCGTATACCGGAAAATGGTGTGGTTGCTGTGAGAGTGTGGCAGGCCAATATCGGAAAAACGATCGTCATCCACGTGCCTATCCGTAATGGACTTGTTCAGGAAACTGGAGATTTTGAGCTAGACGGAGTGACTTTTCCTGCGGCTGAAATTCAAGTCGACTTCATGCACCCTGCTGCGGGCGACGGAAGTATGTTCCCAACGGGCAATTTAGTCGACGATCTTGAAGTGCCTGAGGTTGGAACATTTAATGCGACTCTAATTAATGCTGGTATTCCAACGATTTTTATTGATGCCGATGCCCTTGATTACTCTGGCACCGAACTTCAACAAGATATCAATAGTGATGAGTTGGCATTAGCACGATTTGAAAAAATACGAGCTTACGGCGCACTAAAAATGGGGCTTATCGATAAGGTCGAAGAAGCGGAGTCTCGCCAACATACCCCTAAGGTTGCTTTTGTTAGCAAAGCGAAGAGCTATCTAGCCTCAAGCGGAAAACCGGTTGATGAAAACGACGTAGATCTGCTGGTTAGAGCGTTATCTATGGGCCAGTTGCATCATGCAATGATGGGGACAGCTGCAGTCGCTATTGCTTCAGCTTCATGTGTGCCAGGGACACTGGTCAACTTGGCTGCTGGAGGCGGGGAGAAGCATTCAGTGACCTTTGGGCATCCGTCAGGAACGCTAAAAGTAGGCGCGCGGGCTGCTCATTCAAACCAAGGCTGGGTGGTAGAAAAAGCCGCAATGAGCCGAAGCGCTCGTATTTTGATGGAGGGCTTTGTGCGTGTTCCCTCCAATGTCTTTGAAGAATAAAACTCGTCGGTAACAAACCCGATGTAAGTAATGTCAGGACATACTGGAGGAAGCATTATGTCTGCATATCAGAAAGAATACCTTTGGGCACAGAAAAATCCACAGCAGTTTTGGAAAGTTCAAGCTGAACAATTGGACTGGTTTGAGCAACCTAAGACTATTTTGCAAATGGATGAGAACGGTATTGAGCGTTGGTTCCCTGATGGTGTGCTTAACACTTGTTGGCTTGCACTCGATTACCATTGTGAACAAGGAAGAGGGGAGACAGCAGCTCTGATCTATGACTCTCCTGTCACCAATAACAAGCAAAAGTACACATACAAAGAGCTCAGGGATCAGGTCGCTAAGATCGCTGGGATGCTAGCAGAACAAGGGGTTGAAAAAGGTGATCGGGTTGTGATTTACATGCCAATGATTCCAGAAGCTGCAATGGCGATGCTGGCATGTGCACGATTAGGGGCTATTCACTCTGTTGTATTCGGAGGCTTTGCCCCCAATGAGCTTGCAGTACGAATAGAAGACGCTGAGCCAAAAGTTATTATGACAGCGTCTTGTGGTATCGAGATTAATAAAGTGATTCCATATAAACCTATGGTTGATAAAGCCGTAATGGATAGCCGTTGGAAACCAGAAAAGGTTTTGGTTTTACAACGCTCACAATGTAAAGCAGATTTAAATCAGGCGCGAGATGTAGATTGGATAAAGGCTTGCAACAACGCTTTACCCCATGCGTGCGTACCAGTTCTGGCTACTGACCCCCTCTACATTCTTTACACCTCAGGAACAACCGGAAAACCGAAAGGAGTAGTGCGTGACAACGGAGGCCACGCTGTCGCGATGAAGTACTCAATGAGTGCAGTTTATGATGTTCCTCAGGATGGTGTTTATTGGGCGGCTTCTGATGTGGGTTGGGTAGTAG
Source organism: Vibrio sp. T11.5 (assembly GCF_027587155.1). Lineage (NCBI taxonomy): Bacteria > Pseudomonadati > Pseudomonadota > Gammaproteobacteria > Vibrionales > Vibrionaceae > Vibrio > Vibrio sp. T11.5. The sequence continues at coordinate 84,997 of NZ_JAPPTP010000009.1, read as the reverse complement.
GGCATTCTTATATTGTCTATGCGCCGCTCATTCATGGTTGCACAACAATTTTGTTTGAAGGAAAGCCTGTTAGGACACCCAACCCAGGCGCCTTTTGGCGCGTATGTGAAGAGTACAAAGTCGATGTGCTTTTCTCTGCGCCAACGGCTTTTCGCGCAATAAAGAAAGAAGACCCCGATGGGAAGCTTATCAAGCAATTTGATCTTTCTAGTTTAAAAGCGCTCTTTATGGCGGGGGAGCGCTTGGATCCGCCAACGCTAGAGTGGGTCGAAACTAAAACACAAAAACCTGTGATTGATCATTGGTGGCAAACGGAGACTGGCTGGCCTATTGCAGGCAATCCGACAGGTCTTGAGCTATTGCCAGTGAAAGCAGGTTCGGCGACGAAACCCATTCCCGGTTATCAAGTAGAGATTCTTGATGAGTTGGGAGAGTCGGTCGCACCGAACAAGCAAGGCTTTGTCGCTCTGAAACGACCGCTGCCACCAGGTTGTTTACCTACCGTGTGGCGTAACCATGACCGCTTCGAATCGGGGTATTTAAGTCAGTTTTCTGGGTATTATGTGTCTGGTGATGGTGGTTATCTTGATGATGAAGGTTACTTGTTTATCATGGGGCGTATCGATGATGTGATCAATGTCGCCGGACATCGATTGTCGACCGGCGAAATGGAAGAAATTGTCGGTGGTCATCCTGCTATCGCAGAATGTGCGGTTGTTGGTGTGCATGATGACTTAAAAGGTCAGCTACCATTAGGCTTTGTGGTACTAAAAGACGGCGTCAAAGTCGATGACTTGCAACTTGAAGGTGAACTTGTGGGTAAGGTACGAGATGAAATCGGTGCCGTCGCTTGCTTTAAACACGCGCTGGTTGTTGAACGTTTACCAAAAACTCGTTCCGGCAAAATTCTACGTAAGACTATTCGACAAATCGCCGACGGCGAAAACTATACCATTCCTTCCACCATTGATGACCCCTCAAGCTTAGAAGAAATTCAGAAAGCGCTCGACTCATAGTTGAGATGGCGTTCCATAATTATTAAATCGCCCCTTTTGAAAGGGGCTTTTTAGTTGATAATTTTTTATGTTCGACTCACACTGTCGCTTTATTTGTGGCGCGAAAATAAAGTATGCAAGAAGTGAAAATTAGAGCAGCCCAACCACAAGATTTGGAACAGCTCAATGATCTGATGTTCAGACTACACGATGAGCACCATAACCAATGTTCAGAGCACTTTAAACCTGCTGATGAAATTGAGCAGGAAAAGAGTATTGGTCGATATTTAGATGACCCTGAATGTATCGTACTCGTCGCTCATTATAAACAACGGATTGTCGGGTTCATATCTGGTCATTTCTGTGAGCTGACTTCTAGTGTGAGTAGACCTGTGCAAATGGGAAGTATCGATGAACTTTATGTATTGCCTGAGTGTCGTAAGTCAGGGATCGCAAAACAATTATGTGAGTTGATCGAGCAACGCTTTGACGACTGTGGCGTCAAGCAGGTATTTGTTGAAGTGTGGCATTTTAACAGCATTGCCTTAGATTTTTATAAAGAATTCGGTTTCGAACATCATATCCATTGGCTCCGCAAGCCAGTGGATTAAATCAAGAAGTAATAAATGGCCATTTTTAAGCAGTTGGAACGAGTGTTTTTGTTTTTTTCACTCTCATTTTTTTCGTCTCTATTATTAGCAGAACAAAAACAACCTGAAATCGAAGGAGCAGCTTGTGTCATTCGTGCGGACGACAAACTAGTGCTCGTTAATGAAATCTTGACGGGTAAGTCATGGCTACCAGCAGGCAATGTCAAACAAGGTGAAAAGCCAGGTTTGGCAGCGCAAAGAGAAACTTGGGAAGAAACTGGACTGGTTGTTTCAATCAATAAAGTGTTAGGACAGAGAAACAACACTATCTATTACGATTGTATTTCGGATTCGGAGATCCTTGCTTTCCATATTGATGACTCATTTGACGCACACCAGATGCCAATATGGTTTGCACCGCATTATGGCGTTGAAATTGCGTCAGCAATGCTAATCCCACCTGAGATGATCAATGCGCACGAATATCGATTCCCAGAACAACTTAAACGGATTGCAGGATACTTTGAACAAGCAACGCCTCAATCAGTCCGATATGTCGATAACTTGGTCGAATCTGCACCGACATTGCATCAAATGGAATTGGCTTGGTTAAATGAGTTCCGTTTGTTACTAGATAAGTTACCAATCCGTGCTGAAGCTATTGTTGAAGAGCTATTTAAGTTAAGCCTTCAACTCAATCATCCGCTCATGTTGCTGGTTCTCTTTCCTTATCTTTATTGGCGATTTGGGCGAGATTTTAGCTATAAAGTGTTTTTCGCTGTAACCATTACTTCACTGGTTGTTTTACTAGCGAAACAAGGGTTTCAGCTTCCACCGCCACAGGTTTATCTTGCGAGCAGTGTTTTGCCACAATTCTCAGGTTATAGTTTGCCGAGCTTACCATTTGCTATTTGGATGTGTGTTATTACCCTACTAATCAATAAAATGAGGGAAAACAGGCCAGATTATCTAGTAGGTGTGGGTGTGAGTTTGATTACTTGGCTGGCTATTTCCAGTTTTTACACTGGTACGCACTTTATTGTCGACATGGTGAGTGGGTTGCTGATTGGCGGTTTGTGTGCATGGCATCTGATTCGGTTAGACAATAAACCTGATGTAGAGGTGATGCCTTTGATACATTCCAAAGTAACGTGGTTGGGGTTGATTGCTGCTGGGCTAGTCATGGTCTTCGTGTGGCCGATTCCCGTATTTGGTGTTTGGTTAGGTATTATGATTGCGGCATTAGGAGTGATTTACACAACCGACGAACGTGAAAAGAAAATTACATCAGAGCTTCTTATTCCAATCACCCTATCCATGGTCGCGGTATTTTGGTTGTTCGAATACAGTGAAATATTGGTTTCCAGAAGCAGTGTTTTGTCATTTGGTTTGGATGTCGTTCGTTATCCAGTACTTATGGCTCTGTTTGTGGTGGGCGTTAGGAAATTCGCAAAAGCTGCCTAATGGCAGCTTTTAGCATTAACGTTTCAGTTCACTGATTGAGTATGTATTTTTCGATGACTAATGCGACACCGTCATCATCATTGCTGGTGGTAATGTGATCGGCGATGGCTTTAGTTTGTTCCATGGCATTTTCCATTGCCACTCCCAGCCCCGCATAGCGAATCATGTGATGATCATTCTCCGCGTCTCCCATGCAAATAACTTGGCCAGCATGAATACCGAGGTAGTCTGCAATCGCTTTAACACCGACGCCTTTGTTACTCTCAAGGTTGAGAAACTCTAGGAAGAACGGGGCACTTTGCACAATGGTGAATTCCTGATGGAGTAAATCTGGAATGGCTTTCGCAGCTAGCGTCAGTTTTGATGGTTCACCGACGATCATGGCTTTGATGATAGGGTGGTCATCCTCTAATAATTCGAACGCCATTTGCGTAATCGGTACTTGGTTAATGTCAGATTCCAAGGTAGTAAACTCGTTATTTTCAGGTGTAATTAAGCCGTACTTAGTACTAAATGCATGACAGTACAATCCTAGCTCTTTAGCAAGCTTCGCCACTTGCTTCGCACGCCGACCATCGATGAAGGCTTGGTGAATGACTTTTCCAGAGCCAATTTCTTTAACAGTACTTCCATTGTAAAAAACAACAAACTCATCGTTTCCTTCAATGCCGAGCTCTGTCAGTTTCTCTTGCATGCCTGCGAGTGGACGGCCTGAAGCAAGAACGACTTTTACTCCCTGAGCGCGCGCTTTTTCTATGGCGTTTTTTGTTCTTTCTGAAATGGATTTGTCGCTAGTTAGCAAGGTGCCATCCATATCCAAAGCAATTAGCTTGTACATATACTTACCTAAAACTTTTTAAAGTTATCACTAAAGAAAGAAGCAGATTAAATGAGTGAATCGCAATGATCAATTTCTGATTTAGTTGACCTTCGCAGTGCAGTCATTTATGGTCTCGTTCCTGCAAAATATTGAAGATGAGTTAGGCTGAGACAAAGTTGTACAAAATAAACGAAATGTTCGAAACCATTCAGGGTGAAGGCGTATTTACCGGCGTTCCTTCAGTGTTTGTTCGCCTACAGATATGTCCGGTAGGATGTGCTTGGTGTGATACTAAACAAACCTGGGATGCGACACCTCAAGACGAACGCCCGTTAGCGGAAGTGCTCGCGAAAACGGAAGACTCACCAACATGGTGTAGTGTGTCTGGAGATGACATTATCGAGCAGTATCGTCAACAAGGCTATCAGGCTAAGCATATTGTGATTACTGGCGGTGAACCATGCATTTACGACTTGCGTCCTCTCACAGAAGCATTCGAAGCGCTTGGATATTCTTGTCAAATTGAAACCAGTGGTACATCACCAGTTTTTGCGAGTGAAAACACTTGGGTGACAGTGTCACCAAAGGTGGCAATGAAAGGTAAACTGCCAGTTCTGGATTGTGCTTTGCTCCGAGCCAATGAGATTAAACACCCAGTGGCGACCGATAAAGACATTGAGCAACTCGATGCTTTGATTGAGCGAGCAGGCGTGCCTGAAAGCACGACTATTGCCCTACAGCCGATCAGCCAGAAACCACGCGCCACTCAGCTATGTATTGATACTTGTATTGCGCGTAACTGGAGACTCTCTATCCAGACACACAAGTATCTAAGTATTGCGTAAGGGAAACGAAATGAAAAAAGCAGTTGTAGTATTTAGTGGTGGTCAAGATTCCACTACATGTCTCGTGCAGGCACTTAAGAATTTTGATGAAGTCCACGCGATCACTTTCGATTATGGTCAGCGTCATAAACTAGAAATTGAAGTGGCTCAAGCCCTTGCAAAAGAGCTCGGTGTTAAAGCGCACAAAGTGATGGATGTGGGCTTGCTGAACGAGCTTGCTATTAGTTCATTGACTCGTGATGACATATCGGTCTCACATGAGCTGCAGGAAAATGGCTTACCTAACTCTTTCGTCCCTGGCCGTAATATTCTTTTTCTGACCTTAGCGGGTATTTACGCCTATCAAATTGGTGCTCAAACTGTGATTACTGGCGTGTGTGAGACGGACTTCTCAGGTTATCCTGATTGCCGCAATGACTTCGTTAAAGCGATGAACAGTGCGTTGGTTCAAGGTATGGATCGTAATCTAGATATTGTTACGCCGCTGATGTGGCTAAATAAGGCGGAAACTTGGGCTCTGGCTGACCAATACGATTCACTGCAGTTGGTGAGAGAAAAAACACTGACGTGTTACAACGGCATCATCGGTGATGGCTGTGGAGATTGCCCCGCGTGTGATTTAAGAAAAGCGGGTTTAAATGATTATATCGACAACCGAGACGCTGTTATGGCCTCGTTAGTCAGTAAGCAAAATAGTGAAGTGTAGGGCCTTTCTAAGATAGCTAGTACAAAAACGCCCTCAAATGAGGGCGTTGTTCTAATCAGGAGTGATTAATCCAGATACATTTTCGCAAGCTCAGATGGCTCAAGCTCTTTGCCTTCTAGCTGTGCATTCCAGTTTGTTCCAACTAAAACGCCATCTTCCGCTAGGGTTAGTAGCCAGTCTTCAACGAAGATATCTAGTGGAATTTCCAAAACCTCAAAATCTGACCATTCTTCCACGTTATGTGCTTGAGCGTCTTCCTTAGAAGACCAGAATGGCATGACTTCGCTGTTTTCAAATTCCGTAGAGTCGCAAGACAGCCAACCTTCTTCATTGCGAAGGCCCCAAACCAAGCTATTTGCTTTGGTTTCAGATACGAATAGCTCTAGGTTAGCTTGAATATCAGCAGTTAATTTGCTCATAGGATTTATCTCATAAGTAGAATCGCGCATAGATTACCACTGTTGCTATAAAAGCTGAATAAAAATGGGCACATTGAATGCCCATTTAAATCAATAGGAGGCCTGTTACTTCGCTTTTTTAGTAAAGATTGTCCACTCTTTCTTTACACTGCCTTGATGGCCGACGACGGTTGCCACGACTTTGCGGTTTTTCGCATGTGTGATTTCGTCATCTCCTATGTCAGAAAGATTAGTATCACCGAAGCCGACAATTCTTATCCTAGTATGGCTGACTCCATTATTGACTAGAGCGCTTTCAACTTCTTCCGCGCGACGTTGTGACAATGCCATGTTATGGTTGTGGCTACCCACTTTACTAGCATAGCCCTGCAGCTCGATCGACGTAGATGGGTAAATTTTTAGAAAATCGGCCATCTCGCGAATTTGAGTTAGGAATACAGGTTGGATATTACTGGAGTCATTCTCGAACAAAATATGAAGGTTCATTTCTTCTTCTGATTTAACATATGTCCCACATCCATCGTTATCGATATCGGCGCCCAATGGAGTATCAGGGCACAAATCTCGTGCGTTGATAACCCCGTCTTTGTCATCATCGAGCAAGTCAGCTACCTGATGTGGTACGGGAGTTTTTCGGTAGTCATAGATGTCATCAGCATGGGTTGCAGTAGACAATAGACAAGCAGCAGCAAGGGTGAAAAGTGATTTTTTCATATTAATACTCAACCGCCTTATTCCAATTCTCAGGGGTGTCGACACGCAATGCTGCTAGCAAACCGCCGGTAGCATTCATGACTCGATACTTTGCATACTGCTCTGCGTACTTAGCATCTAGGTAATCTTTCCTTGCCTCGAACAGCTCGTTCTCTGTGTTTAAAAGATCAAGAAGAGTTCGTTTGCCAAGTTTGTATTGCTTTTCATAGGCGACAACGGTTTCAGATGCTGAGTCAACCTGATCGGCAAGAAACTCTTTTTGTTGCAACGTGAGATCCAGTGCACTCCAAGATAGACGAAGTCCTTCTTCAAGGCTGCGGAATGTACGATCACGAAAATCTTTCGCTTTGTTGAGTTGGTATGCTGCACTCTCAGTTCGATCAGAATCTGAACCACCGTTGTACAAGTTGTAACGCATCCGAAGCATGGCGGAAGACTCGTTGCTATTACCGCGTATTCCCCCAGCATCATCACGCCAAATTTGGTTAGCTTCGATGGACAGGGTTGGGTAGTTTACCCCCTTAGTCTGGTCGTACTGAAAACGTGCTGAGTCGACGTCAGATTGAGCGACTTTAATCACTGGATGATTTTTAAAAGCAAAGTCCAGAGCTTCATCGACAGAAAACGGAATCGCATATTCATCGGCTCTTGGAAAAATCAAAGCTTGAGGTGATTGACCAACAATACGCGTGAATTGGGTATGAATGTCATAAAGGTTGTTTTGAGCAGCGAGTAGGTTACTGTGAGCTTTCGCAAGACGTGCTTCAACTTGAGAGAGATCCGCAGTCGAACCAATACCCGAGTCAACGCGTTTCTTTATATCGCTATAAATTTCTTTATGTACAGCCAGATTACTCTCAGAAAGGGCCAGCACCTCATAGGCTTTGGTTGCGTTGAGATATATGTCGGTAACTTCGAGTGCAATATCTTGTGAGTCTGCGAGCAACTGAAGCCTGACAGATTCAGCGTCGGCTGCTGTTCTATCCATATCATTGAGCGTTGCTGAACCATCCCAGATTAACTGGGTTAGACTCAGCGTAGCTTCTTTTCTGGTCAGTTCATCTTCTGTCCCAGAAGCTAAATCGACCTTTTCATAACCAATACCAGCATCTAAGTCGATGGAAGGCAGGTACGCACCTGATGATGCTTTCGCATCATAAAGCTTACTCATGTATTCGTTGTACGAAGCTTTGATGTCAGGGTTGTTTGTTATTGTATAAGCTACTGCTTGTTCTAGTGTTTGACTCTGCGCTGGAAAAGAGAGCATCGTAACAACACTCAACAACTTAATCCTATTCCAATTCACGATGGGGCTCCTTGGGTATCTCTGAACGAGAGATATTACTTAAACTTAAGGTCTCATTTTTGAGAATTATCAATCTGCGACGTCAATAAAATAACACTGTCCGCTTATGAAGACTAACCTCTATTTAGAATCTGGGGGAATTGATCGTTAGCAAAACGCGGCTTAGAGAGTTTGAATGCCTGCGTCAAAATGCAACATAAAACTGCATTTAGAGGTTAGCAAGACATGATGTTGATTCAGAAAAATGGTTCCGAAATAGCAATCAAATTAGCTGAGGTCGTTAACACAATAAGCAAAAATGGTTTGTTTTGAAAATCGTCGATGTTAATTTGTCCATAGTGTCAACGTGTGTCGTTACGTTACCGGCTATCACTTTGACAAGGGAGACGCTGCAAAGGATTAAGGGTTTATCATGGGATTTGGTGCATATGTGGCAATTGGTAACCTGACTGCCGGAAGTGGTATTGCAATAGATAAGGACGGCAAAGTTCGCGTGTTAGATAGCAACGAAGTCGTTGCACCCGGCGAGTTGGTGATGTCCTTGGGCGAACCCAATCAGAATGTCGCCGATGTGAACATTGGCATTATTGATGACAACTCTGAACTCCAAGATCTAACAAACGAAGTCGATGATATCATCGCGGCGCTGGAACAAGGCCAAGACCCAACCCAGTTGGGTGATGAGTTTGCAACTGCCGCAGGCGATCAAATAGCTTCTAGCCTGACGACGATCGACTCCATCGTTAGGACAGGTGATGAAACTATCGCCCGCACAGAGTTTGTTACTCAAGGTTTCGAAAACCTTGGTATGTCCAGAACTCAGAGCCTCACTCTATTGGAACAGTACCAGTCCTTTCAGCAAGCCCCTACATTTACCGACCAGAACACAAACAGCAGCCCTCTTGCAAACGACGTATCCGTAACGACTAATGAAGATACATCGGTAGGTGGGCAGGTGACTGCTAGTGATCCTAATCCCGATGACTCCCTCACTTTTTTAATTTCTTCACCCCCCGCAAATGGCTCTGTGTCAATCAACCCTATATCTGGGATATGGGAGTATATTCCAGAAGAAAATTACGACGGTTCTGATTCGTTTGAGGTGACGGTGGATGACGGCAATGGTGGGAAGGATACTGTCGTCATTAATGTCGATGTCATCCCAATTCCGGCGATATCTGTTTTAGGAGATGCTCAAGTTAACGAAGGTAGCCAAGCTGGCTACACTATCGAATTTGATAAATCGTCAAATCAAACTACGACGTTAAAATTGACTCTGTCTTTGGGCTCTGTTGAAGGAGAGGATTTGGCAGGGTTAGGAGTTGAAGTGTTGAGCTCTTCTAACGACTCTATTTCATCACAGCGTCTTGTTCTCGCAGTAGGCGCAGATGGAACGGTAGAAGTACCAGCGGGTGTCACTTCGCTTCGTGTTACTGTCAATACGAATCAAGACACAACATTTGAAGGTTCGGAAGACTACCAAATTAACGTTTTGCCTCTGTTCGGTCTGGTTGGAGATGGTGCTGGTAGCAGCAGTGTAAGCACCGCGATTTTGGACAGTACCAGTAATGAATCAGATGTTCCGCAACTCACTGTCAGCAATGCAGCTGTGCTTGAAGGCAACACTGCTGTCTTTGATATTGCGCTGTCAAACAATGTTGACGGTGATGTAACGTACAATTTCTCACTTAATCTCAATGGTGACACTGCTCAAGCCGCTGACTTTGCTGAAAACACAATCAATGTCAGTTTTCAGATAGCGGGTGTTACTCAAACTGCTATTACGAACCAAGATGGCAGTTATTCCATCCCGGGCAACGCGACCAATATACAAGTCTCTGTTGAAATCGTGAATGATGAAATCTTCGAAGCAATCGAAAGCTTTACTTTGGATGCTAATGCGAGTGCCACAGTGGGTGGTGAGAGTTTTAATCTCAGTGAATTCGGAGTGGGCACGATCAATGATGAATTCGATCGCCCAGACTTAACCGTGACAGGCGCAGGGACTGTCTCCGAAGGTGAAGTGGCAACCTTCAGTATCAACCTTTCTAACCCTGTAGACCATGCCGTCACTCTTGACTTGCGTGCCAAAACCAACGGCAAGGCCAATACCGCCGAAGCGGACGATATCGGTGAGATGCGCGCGTACTATCTCGACGGTGACGACAAAGTTTATCTGGACTTTACTGGTCGCGAGATTTCCGTGCCAGCGGGTGTGCAGGACATCTTTGTTGAAGTCGATACTGTGGATGACAACGCGGCGCCAGTACACGAAGGCAGCGAACGCTTCCAACTTGTGGTGCGCGATGTCGATGGCGTGACTACAGACAACAACGGCAAAGCCAAAGCGGCGGCGTTTATTGATGACAATGGTAATGGTACAGGGGATAACCCGGACGATGACCGCCCAGAGATCACCAGTATCTCCAGCCCAACCATCGATGAAGGCGGTACGGCTGTCTTTGATGTGAGGCTGAGTAACCCAAGTGAGCTAGCCACCCCTGTCACCATGACGCTGGCCAATGGCACAGCGGAAAGTGATGACTACACCACTAATCAAATCACCGTCAACTTTGCCGATGGTACCAGCACGGTGGTGAATGCGGTCAGTGGTGAGTTCAGTTTTGATGTTCCAGCGGGTAACGATTCTTACACTGTGTCGGTTGAGACCACGGATGACAACAATGCCCCAGTGTATGAGGGCGATGAAACCTTTACCTTAAGCGGCGCAAGCGCTAGTCAGACGGGAACAGTGAGTGGCGAGGCGACCGTTCAAGATGGTGGCGAGGGCAGCGATAACGATCGCCCAGACTTAACCGTGACAGGCGCAGGGACTGTCTCCGAAGGTGAGGTGGCAACCTTCAGTATCAATCTTTCTAACCCTGTAGACCATGCCGTCACTCTTGACTTGCGTGCCAAAACCAACGGCAAGGCCAATACCGCCGAAGCGGACGATATCGGTGAGATGCGCGCGTACTATCTCGACGGTGACGACAAAGTTTATCTGGACTTTACTGGTCGCGAGATTTCCGTGCCAGCGGGTGTGCAGGACATCTTTGTTGAAGTCGATACTGTGGATGACAACGCGGCGCCAGTACACGAAGGCAGCGAACGCTTCCAACTTGTGGTGCGCGATGTCGATGGCGTGACTACAGACAACAACGGCAAAGCCAAAGCGGCGGCGTTTATTGATGACAATGGTAATGGTACAGGGGATAACCCGGACGATGACCGCCCAGAGATCACCAGTATCTCCAGCCCAACCATCGATGAAGGCGGTACGGCTGTCTTTGATGTGAGGCTGAGTAACCCAAGTGAGCTAGCCACCCCTGTCACCATGACGCTGGCCAATGGCACAGCGGAAAGTGATGACTACACCACTAATCAAATCACCGTCAACTTTGCCGATGGTACCAGCACGGTGGTGAATGCGGTCAGTGGTGAGTTCAGTTTTGATGTTCCAGCGGGTAACGATTCTTACACTGTGTCGGTTGAGACCACGGATGACAACAATGCCCCAGTGTATGAGGGCGATGAAACCTTTACCTTAAGCGGCGCAAGCGCTAGTCAGACGGGAACAGTGAGTGGCGAGGCGACCGTTCAAGATGGTGGCGAGGGCAGCGATAACGATCGCCCAGACTTAACCGTGACAGGCGCAGGGACTGTCTCCGAAGGTGAGGTGGCAACCTTCAGTATCAATCTTTCTAACCCTGTAGACCATGCCGTCACTCTTGACTTGCGTGCCAAAACCAACGGCAAGGCCAATACCGCCGAAGCGGACGATATCGGTGAGATGCGCGCGTACTATCTCGACGGTGACGACAAAGTTTATCTGGACTTTACTGGTCGCGAGATTTCCGTGCCAGCGGGTGTGCAGGACATCTTTGTTGAAGTCGATACTGTGGATGACAACGCGGCGCCAGTACACGAAGGCAGCGAACGCTTCCAACTTGTGGTGCGCGATGTCGATGGCGTGACTACAGACAACAACGGCAAAGCCAAAGCGGCGGCGTTTATTGATGACAATGGTAATGGTACAGGGGATAACCCGGACGATGACCGCCCAGAGATCACCAGTATCTCCAGCCCAACCATCGATGAAGGCGGTACGGCTGTCTTTGATGTGAGGCTGAGTAACCCAAGTGAGCTAGCCACCCCTGTCACCATGACGCTGGCCAATGGCACAGCGGAAAGTGATGACTACACCACTAATCAAATCACCGTCAACTTTGCCGATGGTACCAGCACGGTGGTGAATGCGGTCAGTGGTGAGTTCAGTTTTGATGTTCCAGCGGGTAACGATTCTTACACTGTGTCGGTTGAGACCACGGATGACAACAATGCCCCAGTGTATGAGGGCGATGAAACCTTTACCTTAAGCGGCGCAAGCGCTAGTCAGACGGGAACAGTGAGTGGCGAGGCGACCGTTCAAGATGGTGGCGAGGGCAGCGATAACGATCGCCCAGACTTAACCGTGACAGGCGCAGGGACTGTCTCCGAAGGTGAGGTGGCAACCTTCAGTATCAATCTTTCTAACCCTGTAGACCATGCCGTCACTCTTGACTTGCGTGCCAAAACCAACGGCAAGGCCAATACCGCCGAAGCGGACGATATCGGTGAGATGCGCGCGTACTATCTCGACGGTGACGACAAAGTTTATCTGGACTTTACTGGTCGCGAGATTTCCGTGCCAGCGGGTGTGCAGGACATCTTTGTTGAAGTCGATACTGTGGATGACAACGCGGCGCCAGTACACGAAGGCAGCGAACGCTTCCAACTTGTGGTGCGCGATGTCGATGGCGTGACTACAGACAACAACGGCAAAGCCAAAGCGGCGGCGTTTATTGATGACAATGGTAATGGTACAGGGGATAACCCGGACGATGACCGCCCAGAGATCACCAGTATCTCCAGCCCAACCATCGATGAAGGCGGTACGGCTGTCTTTGATGTGAGGCTGAGTAACCCAAGTGAGCTAGCCACCCCTGTCACCATGACGCTGGCCAATGGCACAGCGGAAAGTGATGACTACACCACTAATCAAATCACCGTCAACTTTGCCGATGGTACCAGCACGGTGGTGAATGCGGTCAGTGGTGAGTTCAGTTTTGATGTTCCAGCGGGTAACGATTCTTACACTGTGTCGGTTGAGACCACGGATGACAACAATGCCCCAGTGTATGAGGGCGATGAAACCTTTACCTTAAGCGGCGCAAGCGCTAGTCAGACGGGAACAGTGAGTGGCGAGGCGACCGTTCAAGATGGTGGCGAGGGCAGCGATAACGATCGCCCAGACTTAACCGTGACAGGCGCAGGGACTGTCTCCGAAGGTGAGGTGGCAACCTTCAGTATCAATCTTTCTAACCCTGTAGACCATGCCGTCACTCTTGACTTGCGTGCCAAAACCAACGGCAAGGCCAATACCGCCGAAGCGGACGATATCGGTGAGATGCGCGCGTACTATCTCGACGGTGACGACAAAGTTTATCTGGACTTTACTGGTCGCGAGATTTCCGTGCCAGCGGGTGTGCAGGACATCTTTGTTGAAGTCGATACTGTGGATGACAACGCGGCGCCAGTACACGAAGGCAGCGAACGCTTCCAACTTGTGGTGCGCGATGTCGATGGCGTGACTACAGACAACAACGGCAAAGCCAAAGCGGCGGCGTTTATTGATGACAATGGTAATGGTACAGGGGATAACCCGGACGATGACCGCCCAGAGATCACCAGTATCTCCAGCCCAACCATCGATGAAGGCGGTACGGCTGTCTTTGATGTGAGGCTGAGTAACCCAAGTGAGCTAGCCACCCCTGTCACCATGACGCTGGCCAATGGCACAGCGGAAAGTGATGACTACACCACTAATCAAATCACCGTCAACTTTGCCGATGGTACCAGCACGGTGGTGAATGCGGTCAGTGGTGAGTTCAGTTTTGATGTTCCAGCGGGTAACAGTGCTTACACTGTGTCTGTTCAAACCACGGATGACAACAATGCCCCAGTGTATGAGGGCGATGAAACCTTTACCTTAAGCGGCGCAAGCGCTAGTCAGACGGGAACAGTGAGTGGCGAGGCGACCGTTCAAGATGGTGGCGAGGGCAATGACGACGACCGCCCTCAAGTTTCCATCTCAGGAGGTGGGGACGTTAATGAAGGTAATACCGCTAACTTCACGGTCCATTTATCAAACACTGCGACATCGACTGTTTCTTTCGTGCTCACGTTGAATGCGGGAGATACTTCAACAGAAGATCTGGCTTCGTACCAATATCAAACTGCGAATGGTACTTGGTTGGATGTGCCTACGTCGGGAGAGATTTCTGTTCCTGCAGGTTCGAGCGCCGTAAACGTCAAAGTTCTCACTCAACAAGATGATACCTATGAAGGGGATGAGAGCTTTAGCCTGTCCGTCAGTGCGGGGAGCGGAACAGTTAGCGCGTCAACAGACACCACCGCAAGCGCTACGATTTTAGATTTCGAAGATAATCCACCTGAAGCAGAAAATTTTGATGCAACACTCGACGCAAATGGAAATGCAACCATCTTGTTTAATAGCGAGGATGCTGAACAAGATCATATTTCTGATAACGAAGATGACGCAACAAACACACCTGTTGGCGTTGTTATCACAGAACTTCCTGAGTCGGGTCAACTGTATTACGGCGATCAGTTGATCGACGCTGATGATCTTACGAGCTTTGCTTCAGAAGGCGAAGTGCTGCAGAAAGGAACAATATTCAGTGATCCAAACCTGATTCGTTATGAAAATGACGCTGAATCGACAGGCTTCGTTCTGGGAGTAAAAGAAGCTCCTGATGGCATGGATGGTGGTGCTAGCCAGTCTAATTTCTTAAATTGGGGTGAACCTGTTCAAGGCAATGCTGGTCAGAGGGTTCTGACTTTTGACAACGGCGATTCAATCACAATTACTTCCTCAGGTCAGGCATTAACACAATACTTTGGTCAGCCAAGTGCAGGGCATATTGGATATGGACTTGCAGTAGGAAATGATGGCGGTCTTCAGCAAGGTGAGACAATTACGATTGCTTTTACCCATCGCCCGTCAACGTCTGTAGAAGTAGGGTTAGATGGACTCGGTGGCTGGTTTGAGGATGGACACGAGTTTGAAACAACAGCGATAGTACAAGCGAAACTTGATGATGGCTCAATCATCGAAGTGCCAGTTTCAAAAGAGACCTCAGGCAATACAGATTTGTTCCATGTTGTGACTATTGATGCTCCAGAAGGTCGACAAATTGAAGAGCTGATAGTTACTACCGAAGGCCCGGGCAACTGGGAGCTGCGTTATCTAGAAACGTCATCAAATGACACCTTCGATTACCGAGCAGTAGATAGTGATGGAAATTACAGCGACGAGCACACGGTGACTCTAGCCGAAGGAAACCAAACGCCGATTGCCACAGATGACCCTGTTGCGTTTGAGGTCGCACTTGGCACCTTTAACTCTAATTCTTGGACACATGATGGCGTGAGTATTAGCGGTAGCTATCAAGGTCAAGATCAGTCTATTACTCAAAGCGCTGTCAAACGTGGGGTTGCGGGTGACGAGAATGGAGGGCCGGGTGCTCAAATTCAATACAACCGAGAAGATGGTGAATCTGAGCAGTTCAGAGTAGACCTAGATAAGCCTGCGACAGAGTTTAGCTTTGAAGTATCAAATCTATTCAAAAATGAAGGTGGAAGTGGCAACCATGAGCAAGGTAAATGGGTGGCCTATCTCGGTGATAACCCAGTGGCGAGTGGCACTTTCGTCGCCAATGATGGTAGCAACCATGGTTCTTATCATTTTGACGAGCAAGACCTCGCCGGTGTCGCATTTGATAGCGTTATTTTTGAAGCGACAGAGTTTAGCAACATTCCTGCCCGTGGCAGTGACTCTTCAGACTATTTCCTAACAGGCTTTAAAGCGTCTGGTGACGGAGCATACGCAGCCAATCAAGGAGAAGTTCTTGAAATTCCTTTGACTGAACTATTGGGTAACGATTTTGATCCGAATGGCGACAATATTCGAATTACCCACGTCTCTGAAGTCAATAACGCCAGCGCTAAGATTGAGAATGGAATAGTTTATATAGATCTAGACGATGAGTTCGTTGGTAGTACGACGTTTGATTACGTTATTACTGATGATAAAGGGGGCTTTGCCGAGGCGACGGTTTCAATTGTAGTGAATCCATTGCCTCAAGAGGTCGCAGTAGAATCTATCTCAATGCTTGAGAATTCAGTAGATGAAGGAGACAACCTTGTCTACAAAGTGACACTGGAAGAAGGTGTACTGCAAGAAACACGGTACAGTGTCACTTTTGGTAAGTCAGATAGTGATAGCGCAGACAATTCGGATGTGGACTTGTCTCAAGTGATATTCACCAACGGGGCGACTTATGACTCCACGGCACAACAAGTTGTTGTTCCTGTCGGTGTTAGTACTTTCTCTGTTCTTATCCCAACCCTGATAGATGGCGTTTATGAAAGCTCCGAAGACTACACACTGATTTTAGGTGGACAGCAGGCCTCAGGCACAATTGAGAATGTAGATATTCCATTGGTGTCTGTTTCTGAAAATGTGAATGTCAGTGAAGGCTCAGCTGCAGAGTTCACCGTTTCATTGAGCAAAAACACGGCTGAAGCGGTGACTATCAACTTGTCTTTAGCTCACTTAGAGACAGACGCGTCTGATGTTTCAAGCATGGTCGTGGAGTATCACGATGGCAACAGCTGGCACACGCTGGTGATTGCTCCAAATGGTGATGTCGTGTTACCAGCAGGGGTGACTCAGGCTCGTGTTACCGTTCAGACAATCGATGACGACTCTCAGCCTGTTTACGAGGGAGCTGAGCGCTTCGAGCTTTCCGTTAGCGGTGTTGTTGGTGTTCAGGGCTCTGACTCTAGCGTGGCGAACATTGTCGATGATGGAAGCGTTTACCCTGACGGCGAGGGCCCTGAAACTGCCGATGATGATCGTCCGGTTGTTACCTCAGTCAGCGACCAAAATATTGAAGAAGGGGGTGTTGTCAGTTTCGATGTCGCGTTGTCTGCAGAGAGCACTTCGGACACCCGAGTTGTTTTAGATCTCAATGAAATTAATGCCACTTCACCAGAAGACTTTAATGGTAGTGTTGTGACGGTGAAATATGGGGACCCTGAGCAATCAGAGCAAGTCTCTCTACAAAATGGTGTGTTTGAGTTTGATTTACCAGCTGGTGAAAATGACTTTACTGTCTCTGTACAAACGATCGATGATCAGGTGTCCGACAACAACGAGACGTTCACGTTAGCGGCTAAGACAGAGTATCAATCGAATCAGGTTAGTGGTACAGCTACGATTCAAGATAATGAAAAACCAACCATCGACTTAGATGGCAGCGAATATCAGATTGAATTTGTCAGTGAAAGTGCGGGTTATCACAATGTATTCGGCTACTACATTTATGATGAATCGTCAGAGACACAGCAGCTTCAAATCTTGATGTCGGATTCGTACGACTCCCGTCAAAATGGATTTGCTCCTGTCCTTGCGAATCTAGATAGCATGGACAACGTCGAGTACTTCCTCATTCCAAATGGTGCCAATGCAATTGAAAATGCACCATCAGGCGCAACGTTTGAAGTTGATTCAAGTGGTAAGTTGCTTATCAACGGAGCTGAGCAATCCAATATTAATGTGTTCTTGAGTCATGACGAAAATTCTCATATGAGAGTATCCGAAAATGGCGATGGCGACACGGTTTTAAGCTTTGACGACCAGAAGAATCACGTCAATGATGACAATGACTACAACGACTTAGTTATCAAAATTTCGAAACAAGACACCAATGTTGATTTTGCTATAGCGTTCACTGAAGGTGATGATGGAATCTCGATTGCGGATGCAAGTGTCGACATTTTTGACGACAAAGACGCTATTCAATCAATGCAAGTGACGTTGACGAACAAGTATGAAGGCGATCAACTTACTTGGCCTTCTACGCCCGGATTCACCGTCAGCCAGACTGTGACGCCTACCAGCGTTACCTTGTTGATTACTGCCAATACAGTTGGTGGCGTATCATCTTTAGAGTTTGAAGCTTTCCTCAAAGGGATTCGTTTCGAAAATACCAGTGAAAACCCTGATGAAACGGATCGTGAGATAGAAATCCATGTGACGGATGCTTCGGGTCAACAATCAGAAACGGCAACGACAACGGTAAGCGTTGTTGAAGTAGCTGACCTGACCGTACAACAGCATGCTAGCGGTGATGAAGATAGCCAAATTGCGCTGTACATCTCTATACCTGCGAACAGCTCCGTGACTGAAGTTGTATTGACCGATCTACCAGACGGTTCGATTCTTAAGTCTGGCGAAAACATCATTGCTATCAGCAATGGAGAAGCAACGCTGACTCCAAAACAGCTAGCGCAGTTGAGCATAACTCCGCCAAACAACAGTGACGAGAACTTTACGGTTAATGTTGAAGGTTATACTTCTTCGAACGAGCTTATAGAGCAACATAGTGTCGATGTTCAGGTTGATGCTGTTACTGACGTGCCTTTGATTACTATTGCAGAGCCAGAAGTGATTTCGTTCCATGATTTCGATTTTATCGACATGGGTAATCATTCATGGCGAGGCAATGTAAGTGCGAGTGAGCTTACTCAATCGGATGGTGCAAAAGGTATCTGGGGAACAGAGAACTCGGATGAATACAGCGAAGTGGGCAAAGAAACTGTCTATCGAGGTGGTGTTTCAGACAGTTCGAATCAAATCTTTGAGATCGAAGGTCGTCATGGTGATGACCACCTATTCACTCAGTTTACCGCGCAAGCAGACCAGTTCTACACCCTTTCATTTGATATCGTCGCGCGCAGGCTAAATGATTCTCCAATGACGGTATTCCTTGAAGATGAAAATGGTGATCGTAAAGTGCTGTTTGAGTACACCGATCAGCAAAGCCTCAATTGGCAAACCGAAAGTATTAATTTCCAAGCACGATCGGATGGCGAGTACAAAGTTGTATTTGAATCAGAAACGTCATCAAACAGCTACGGTGCGCTGCTCGATGACATTACGTTAGAGAAAGCAGACAACATTGGTTACGAAGACAGCTTCATCCCGCTTAGCGATATTGTTGTTGGCTTAAGTGATACTGACGGATCAGAAACCTTGTCTTTGATACTTAATGGATTACCAGAAGGGTCTGTTATTCGAGATGGCATTGGCCACTCGATCACTGTTTTAGCAACGCCAGATGGGAAGAATAGTGTAGATTTGTCTGCATGGAGCAATGACCTGACTGGACTTGAAGTGAATGTTCCTGAGGAGGGCAACTATCCGCTAGAATTTGTTGTAACCGCACAAGATAATGCACCTGCGACAGCTGAATCAGTCAGCAAGGTAATTAATCTAACGGTATTGTCAGTGCTTGATGCTGAAAGCAAGGAAGTGACATTTGATGAAGACGAAAACTACATCTTAGGTGTCACTGATTTCGGCATTACAGACTTAGATGCACAAATATCAATTTCTGAATTACCTAGTTCAGGTGTTTTAGAGGTGCAAACTTCGCCGGGAATCTGGACACCAGTTTCAGAAGGTGACTTGGTCTCCGTTAGTAATCTGTCTCAGGGCAATCTCCGATTTACTCCTGAAAATAATGAATCAGGATATAACCAGCATATTGGCACCGAAGAAGGTAACCTGAATCAGGATTATGCCCACGTTAACTTTGTGGTTGAAAAAGGTGATGCTAAGTCTGACGTAATGACACTCACTCTTGATGTTACGCCCGTGGCAGACACTCCAGTTCTTAACATCAATACTCCAGATACTGTGCTTTTAGAACAGCACTTTAATGTAACGACATGGACGGGAGTGATTGTAGGAAACGACAATGGGCAGGGTGTGAATGGCAGCACGTTGATTTCAGCTATTGATGCGCTCGACCCTCAACTTGCTTCTTCAGATACAGCCACTAATGCGCAAGATACGGGTCATTGGGCGACGGCAGCAGACAATGCCGTGCTTGTGACTGGTTTGGTGTACCTTGAGGCCGGAACGAGTTATGACTTTGTAGGGCGTGGTGATGACAGTCTAGCGATCACCATTGGTGGCGTTATGTCTGATCAAGCCTACTGGGGGAACTCAAGTGGGCAAATTCAGGGCAGTGCCTTTACGCCTCAGGTATCGGGTTATTACCCACTTGCGATTTATCACCATAATCAAAGCGGCCCAGGCAACTTTAATGTCGATGTTTCTATAAATGGCGCAGCAGCGGTTGATCTTACCAGCTCTGCGTTATCCGTGGTGACCGACGAAACACAGCTGGATCAATCTGATGTCAGGGCTTCAGAGCTCAAATCGATAAATGGTGTAGAAGTCTATGAAGTCTACGGTTACAACGAAGGGCTTCAAGATACTGAAATCCCACTTTCTCAGATTACGAGCGCTGTTACCGATAACGATGGCTCTGAAGCGCTGCAGGTCACATTGAGTGGTTTACCACAAGGTGCGACATTGAGTGATGGTGGGGCCCATAGTGTGGTTATAGATGCATCGGGTGAGGTGGTTGTAACGAATTGGAATTTATCTTCATTATCCGTTTTACCACCAGCAGGCTCACACGACGATTTTACCATTACAGTTGTGGCCACAGCTTCAGAGATGAACTCAACTAGCGAAGCGGATTCTCAAGCAACAATAGATGTTGTCGTCCATGAAAACAAACCTACAGTGACGCAATCTGATGTTAATGTCGTTGATGAAGACCACAGTGCGATTGGTAATGTGCTGACGGATATAGACGGTAGAGACAGCGACGAAGACAACATCCTTTCTGTTGAACACTTCTCCATCAATAGCGTTTCATACGCTGCAGGCAGCAGCGTGACTTTATCGGAAGGCACGTTTGTCATGCATGCCGACGGGGCTTATGAATTTACGCCAAACGCTAATTGGTCTGGTCAGCTTCCGGTTATCACTTATACGACCAACACGAGGTCGTCAGATACGCTATCTATTCAAGTCGTGCCAGTAGCCGATGCACCTCAGGTCTCAATGACTATAGGTGAAATGGAAGTGGTGAATGTGGCGACAGAGCAAACCGATGACGGCCGCTATGAGACATCGCAAGATAAAACAATCCCAGTCAGTGTTTCTGTTGAACTCACTGATCTTGATAGTAGTGAGTCTTTAGGTCCGCAAATTGTGGTCACAGGCATTCCAGCAGGAGTCGAAGTGTATGTGAACGATAGCTTAATCGCCTCACAATCTAATCGCTCTTATCTAATCACACTAGATAGCAATGGTGACGCGTCCTTCGATATCAAAGTACCTCACGATTACAGTGGTAGCTTAGAGTTCCCGATTCAGGTTCAAGGGTCTTCCATCGAAACCGCCAACCAAGAGACAGCGCATAGTACATCGGAAGAGACACTTTCTTTCCGTAGCTATGTGCTTGAGTCAGGCTCACATAGTGATGACACTATCGTTGGCAAGGGGGATCATGAGCTCATTGTTGGTGATGTACAGGGTATCCAGATTGTTGCGGGTCAGGACTATAACATCGCATTTGTTCTAGATACTTCAGGTAGCATGGGTGGAAGAGTTGGTACGGCGAAAGCAGAGATTATCGAGGTTTTCGATCAGTTACTCAGCACTGCTAACTCAGGCGCTAATGCTGGGACAGTCAATATCCTTTTGACTGAGTTTGCTACTAACTCAGGTGTAACGATATCCGTGGACCTAAGCTCCCCAACTGCTCGTGCTGACTTTGTGTCCCAGATCAGTAATATCGAAAACAACGGTAGTGGTCTTACAAACTACGAAACCAGCTTCGACGCAGCGGTTGAATGGTTTGACGACAATACTAACGACCAAGCCGAAAATATTACTTACTTTATTACCGACGGTTATCCTAACACCAGCAATCACCTCAATGTGACTTCTGAGGATTTTGACCAGCTTGTGTTGGATTATGATGCATCTACCAAGGATGTTGTAACCTTAGAGAATATTCTGCCTGACAATTATTCTGTGGGAACTGCAGTCTCTTATAAAGGTGAAGAAATTGTCTCAAGTTCAGGTACTGTTAAATCCCCGCTGACAGGCGCTACGCTTGGTAACTTAAGCTACTCAGGTGGATTGAGATACACCGATGGTAGTAATGCATCAGTGCAGGCTCGTCATATGTATCAGGTGTTGGCGTTAATCTCAGCTGTCGAAGCGGTGGGTATTGGCAGTGGAATTAATCAAGCCACATTATCGCAATATGATTCTGATGGTGTCGTTGTCCCTAACATCAACGTAGATAAGCTGGCTGAAACCATCCTTGGTCAGGAAGTGACCTTAGAACAGGGTGAAGACAACATCGAAGGTGGGCACGGCGACGATATTCTATTTGGCGACCTCATTGATTTCGATAACATTGATGGCCAAGGTATTGCCGCACTACAGAAATACGTCGCGTCAGAGACCAGCAGCCCATTAGCTGATGTGTCCGCAGAAGATGTTCATAGCTATGTTCGCCAGAATTACAGTGACTTTGATGTTTCCCGTGATGGTGATCAGGACGACACTCTTACTGGTGGAGCAGGAGATGACATCCTGTTCGGGCAAGGGGGCGATGATACTTTGGATGGCGGCGCAGGTAATGACATCCTGTTCGGTGGAGCGGGTGATGATACGCTCATCGGTGGCTTAGGTAGTGATATTCTATCTGGCGGCGATGGCGAAGATGAATTTGTTTGGCATGATGGCGACCTAGATGGTGGTACCGACGTAATTACGGACTTCCATGTGTCAGAAGATAAGATCGATATTTCTGACCTGTTAGGACAAGATGAAACCATGGAAGAGTTACTATCTGATGTCTCTGCCAATGTTGTCGATAGTAATGGCATTGAACTCAGCATTCAGAGGGATAACGGACAAACCACTCAGTCGATTAAGCTGGATAACGTCGTCGACCAACTCAATGGTATTGATACTAGCCATGGCAGTATCACGGGCAACGATTTGACCAGCTTACTGAATGAAATCATCAAATCGCATGATTGAAAAAGGGCCATAAGGCCCTTTTCTATAAATGAATTTGTCTGCTTAGATAACTTTACAAGCAAACCCTTTAAGGTAAAAACCTTCCGGGTAAGCGGTATCAGTAGGATGATCTGCAGCTTGTTCAAAGCGCTCGACAAACTTGACTTGTCGGCCTGCATCGACTGCAGCATCGGCGATGATTTTTTGGAAAAGGACCTGGTCCATAAGACCTGAACATGAATATGTTAACAGCGTTCCTCCAGGTTTTAGAATCTGCATTGCCAGCATGTTGATGTCTTTGTAGCCGCGACATGCGCCATTGATCTGAGCTTTGCTCTCTGCAAACTTTGGTGGGTCCATGATGACAACATCGAACTTGGTACCCTGATCGCGATATTCACGTAGTAACTTAAACACGTCAGCATTGAGGAACACCGCGCGCTTTTTAGAGATATCGAATTCATTAATCTCGGCATTGAATTTCGCTGTGTCCAGTGCTGGTTGAGAGACATCTGCGTTAATCACACGCTTCGCATCACCTTTAAGCGCGTACAAACCGAACCCGCCAGTATAGGAGAAGCAGTTAAGCACTTCTTTGCCTTTGACGTATTTCATCGCTTGTTGGCGGCTGTCGCGCTGATCTAAGTAGAAACCTGTTTTATGTCCGCCAACGATGTCAACGCTGATTTTGACGCCATTCTCTTCAATAACAACAGACTTTGGTGGCTCATCACCGTGTAAAACACCTGTGCGTTCTTCTAAGCCTTCCTTCTTGCGTACCGCTACATCCGAACGTTCGTAAATATTACATTGCGGGAATACTTTTAGGAGAGCATTTATCAGCGATTGCTTCTGGAATTCTGCGCCTGCACTTAGAAGCTGACAAACTAGATAATCTTGATATTTATCGATGGTAATACCGGGCAGACCGTCTGACTCAGCTGCAATCAATCGATAGCCTGTGAGGCCATCACGCTCGATCACGTCTTGACGGAGCAATAGTGCGTCTTGGATACGCTTAACAAAGAAGTCTTCGTTTATCTCGGTTTTGTCAAAGCTCCAAACGCGGGCACGAATTTGAGAGTGAGGAGAGTAAGCGCCTTTCGCCAGCCATTTACCGTCATGAGTAAAAATGTCCACTGTTTCACCTAATGAAGGTTCCCCCTCAATTTTGCGAATACCGCGAGAGAAAATCCAAGGATGTCGACGTCTTAAGGATTTATCACGGCCTTTTTCAAGATAAATAGCTGGAGTCATATGTTTAGCCAATTGATTGGTTTTGAAAGGTTGAATATTCTCAGGGATGTAGGAATGAAAAGCAAATAAAAGAGCCGCCGATTGGCAGCTCAGTACTTTATGCTATAGGGCTTATGGGGCCCCGTTGCCGAGTCATTGGCTGATGGATATTGCGCATAGATTCCTCGTACTCACTGACTATGGCTTGACCTGTAAACCCTCAAATAGCTCTATGGGGTTATAAACACTTAGCGGGTTTGGGCAACCCAGCAAGTTTAGTTGCTTGCTTTGCGGGCCCTTGTTTAAATAGCTTAAACAGGTATTTACTGTTGCCTTTTTCTGGACCGTGTGCTTTTTCCATCGCTTTGACCAACATTCTTACCGCCGGAGATGTATTAAATTCTTCGTAGAAATTGCGAACAAAATGAACAACTTCCAAATGAGCGTCAGTCAGTTCGATACCTTCTTGCACAGCAAGTATTGGAATCATACCTTCTTCCCACTGAGTATGATCGAGTAGGTAGCCCTGTGCATCGGTCTCGATTGATTTGCCGTTGTATTCAAACATTGTTTTAGGTCTCAAAAACTCAGATAGGGAATAGGGTAGCGCAGCTTAGGTTAGAACAACAATATGTAAGAAAAGAAAAAGCCCGGAAGTTTCACATTCCGGGCTCTATTTAACCAACTTGAGTCTACGAATTAATCGTCATTCATGATGCCTAGAATGCTAAGTAGGCTAGTAAACAGATTCAGAATATTTAGATACATTGAGATGGTCGCACTGACGTAGTTAGTTTCTTCGCCACGTACAATACGGCTTGTATCATATAAAATAAAACCTGAGAAAACCAAAGCTGACATACTGCTGATCGCTAATTGCCCGATTGTTGAGCCGACAAAGATGTTGATTATTGCCGCCACGATAACAATGATAAGTCCCGCAATCAGGAAGTTGCGCATGAAAGAGAAGTCTTTCTTACTACTGATTGTGTATGCCGATAGGCCAAGGAATACCATACCAGTTAGGCCGAGTGCTTGTGCAATGATCGAAGGGCCATTAGCAATAGAGGCGTAATAGGTTAGCATTGGACCCAGTGCGCCACCCATCAATGTTGTAAAGACAAACGTCCATACAATACCCATTGAAGAATTAATGCTTCTTGGGATTGCAAAGAAAAGAATACCAATGGCTGCGATTTGCATAACAAGCGCCATCATTGGTGAAATACCAATAGCCATTGTTGCCATTGCAGCGATAGCACTGGTCACTAGTGTCATCGATAGCAAAAAATACGTATTTTTAAGGGTCTTGTTGATTTCAAGTGTACTAGTGCCACTTGAAGAGTGCGTAAACATAGGGCTTTTCATAATCTTCCTCGTGAGGTTTTATGTTTATAACTACATTTATGAGGGTGAACCGTAAAAAAATCAAGCCCTATCAATGTATGCAGTTGGATAAATGATAATAGAAATACAAAGTTGTGTATTATGAAATATGTAACACAATATAACAAATAAAAAGAGGCGAACTGAATCGCCTCTTGGATTATTAACTCATTATTTGTTAATGACTTAAGATTTGTGCCAGGAAGTTTTGTGTTCTATCCGACTGAGGGTTTTCGAAGAAATCGACAGGGTTGTTTTCTTCGATGATTTCACCGGCATCCATAAAAATCACACGGTCTGCGACTTCTTTCGCGAAGCCCATTTCGTGAGTCACGCAGAGCATAGTCATGCCTTCTTCGGCTAACTCAACCATAACATCGAGTACTTCGCGCACCATTTCTGGGTCAAGTGCTGATGTTGGCTCGTCAAACAGCATCACTTGAGGGCTCATGCATAACGAGCGAGCGATAGCCACACGCTGTTGTTGACCACCAGAAAGCTGGCCCGGGTATTTTTCTGCTTGATCAGGGATCTTAACCCGCTCTAAATACTTCATCGCAATGGCTTTGGCTTCTTCTTTGGGCATTTTCTTCACCCAAATCAGTGCCAGTGTGCAGTTTTCCAATACGGTCAGGTGGGGAAATAGGTTGAAGTGTTGGAAACACATACCGACTTCACGACGAACCGCCTCGATATTTTTTAAGTCTTCGGTCAACTCATTACCAGAGACGATAATCTGCCCTTTTTGGTGCTCCTCAAGGCGATTGATACAGCGAATCATGGTCGATTTTCCTGAGCCTGAAGGACCACAGATAACGATCTTTTCGCCTTTTTTGACATCAAGGTTGATGTTTTTCAGTACGTGAAACTCTCCGTACCACTTATTCATATCCTTAATTTGGATCATGTAATCTTGTTGTTGCGTCATAATACGTCCTTGAGCTTCCTGGTTATCGTTTGTGACCGGTATGAAGTTTGTTCTCTAGCCAAATCGAATATCTCGACATGCCGAAACAAAATACCCAGAACACTAACGCGACAAATACATAACTTTCAGTGGCAAACCCTAACCATTCAGGGTCAGTGTTAGCCGCTTGGCCAATGCCCAGTACATCAAACATACCGATGATAAGTACTAGACTGGTGTCTTTAAACAGGCCAATGAAGGTGTTCACAATAGATGGAATAGTGATCTTTAACGCCTGAGGAAGGACAATTAAGCCCATCTTTTTCCAATAGCTTAACCCTAATGCATCCGCCGCTTCATACTGACCTTTCGGTATCGCCTGAAGACCACCACGGACCACTTCTGCCATGTAAGCTGCACTAAACATAACTACACCGATTAGAGCACGGATAAGTTTATCGGTTTCAGAGCCTTCTGCAAGGAACAATGGCAGCATCACTGATGCCATAAACAAAACCGTGATAAGCGGTACGCCACGCCAAATCTCAATGTATACGGTACAAATACTTCGAATAATTGGCATTTCAGAACGTCTACCCAGCGCCAGTGCGACACCAATAGGCAGCGACACCACGATACCGACCAACGCAATGATTAAAGTAACCAGCAATCCGCCCCACTTGTGTGTTTCTACAACTTCTAGTCCAAACACACCACCGTAAAGTAATGCCGCAATGATAAATGGGTAGATGTTGACGAAAAACAGCCAGATCCAAAGACGTTTTGGTGTCTTCTCATACGCAAGCAATATGGTAAAAATGGCAAGCGTAAAGTAAAACAGTCGAGGGCGCCACAGTTCTTCTTGGGGATAAAAACCATACATAAACTGTTCCCATCGTACGCTGATAAATACCCAGCAAGCGCCCTCACGAGAACATGCGTCACGAGTGGTGCCCACCCAATCGGCTTTGAGTATTGACCAATCAAACACTGTCCAAAGAAGTGATATCGCTAAATAAGCCAAGATAATTGTCAGGATGGAGTTTACCGGGCCATTGAATAGGTTTTTGCGTAGCCATCCGACCATACCGACTGTGTTCGCTGGTGGTGGCAGGTCCGGCTGAAATTGATGTACTTTCATGCTATCTCTCCACCAAAGCAACTTTACGGTTATAGATATTCATCAGAGCTGATGTAATCAAACTCAATGATAGATAAACGGCCATTGTCATCGCAATGATTTCAATTGCCTGACCTGTTTGGTTGAGCGTTGTACCAGCAAATACAGAGACCAAATCCGGGTATCCAATTGCCATCGCAAGCGATGAGTTCTTGGTCAGGTTTAAATATTGACTTGTCAGAGGTGGAATGATGATTCGCAGTGCTTGCGGAACAATAACGAGTTTCAATGTCCTAGATCGGGGTAGGCCAAGTGACATTGCTGCTTCTGTTTGCCCATGGCTAACGGCATTGATACCTGAACGTACAATTTCAGCGATGAACGATGCGGTATAGATACTCAAAGCCAGTAGCAGTGCTGCCAACTCTGGGATGATGCTAACCCCACCTTGAAAGTTGAAACCTTTGAGCTCAGGGTATTCTGCTGAAATAGGTGACCCCATAAGGAAGTAGACCACTGTTGGAAAAACAACAATCAACCCCAACGCAATTCGACCCATTGGCGTTTGTTGGCCTGTCAGACGTTGTTTGTTACGTGCCCAAATACTGATAAAGGCAGTGGCAACGATCCCTATCAAAAACGAAGCAACAACAATTGATGAACCAGCTTCAAAAATCGGTGATGGGAAATACAACCCACGCACATTCAAGAAAATGGCCTCGCCAAGGCTGAGACTTTGCCTTGTTGAAGGTAGCGCTTGTAAGACGGCGAAATACCAAAAGAATATCTGTAGAAGAAGAGGGATATTGCGGAATGTCTCAATGTAAACAGCGGCCAGCCGGCTGACTAACCAGTTTGATGACAGGCGAGCAATACCCATAATAAAGCCAATCACTGTAGCAAGGATAATACCGAGAACAGAAACTAAGGCAGTGTTGAGGAGGCCGATAATAAATGTGTGGCCATAAGAATAAGTTTCATCGTATTCAATCAGCGTTAGGCCAATCCCAAAGCCCGCTTCTTGCGTCAGAAAGCCAAAACCCGTGGCGATACCACGTGCTTCCAAGTTAGTCAGTGCATTATTGACTATTGTGTAGAAGAAAAAGACCAGAGCTAGTATCGCAATGATTTGAAATACGACTGATCGAAAGGTGGGATTGTATAAAAGGCTCGCGTTAGAAGTCGTTCCGCTATCCGTCTTCGACGCAACAGTATTAGTCGGTTTCATACAGCTATAACCTCAAATCCATTTTATAAAAAGGGCGGCTTATACCGCCCATTTTGTTGTTATGTTTTGTTTAACGGATTGGTGGAGCGTACATAAAGCCACCCGCATTCCAAAGTGCATTTACACCACGTGAGATTTGTAGTGGAGAACCTTTACCTACAGTGCGCTCGAAACTTTCGCCGTAGTTACCCACTTGTTTAACAACTTGGTAGCCCCAATCGTCGCGGATGCCAAGGCCTTTGCCTTTAGGTCCTTCGACACCCAAAATACGTTTAATGTTTGGATCTGTGGATTTGAGCATCTCATCCGCATTTTTGGAAGAAATACCGTACTCTTCTGCGTTCACCATCGCTGACAGCGTCCATTTAGCGATGTTGAACCATTGATCGTCACCTTGACGTACTACAGGGCCAAGAGGCTCTTTAGAAATGATTTCGGGTAGTACCTCAGCTGAACTTGGATCCTGAAGGTTTAAACGAAGTGCATACAGACCTGACTGGTCAGTAGTTAGCACGTCACAACGACCCGCATCGAAACCTTTGGAAGTTTGAGCTGCTGTATCGAATACTACAGGCTTGTATGACATGCCATTGTTGCGGAAGTAATCAGCTAGGTTTAGTTCTGTTGTTGTACCAGACTGAACACAAACCGATGCACCATTGAGTTCTTTTGCACTCTTCAGGCCAAGATCCTTCTTAACCATAAAGCCTTGACCATCGTAGTAATTAACGCCTACGAAGTTCAGACCCAGAGCGGTATCGCGGTGTAAGGTCCATGTTGTGTTACGAGATAAAACGTCGATTTCACCAGATTGCAGTGCGGTGAAGCGTTCTTTAGCGGTCAGCGGGACATATTTAACTTTTGATTTATCACCAAGCACGGCCGCAGCAAGTGCTTGACAGTACTCTACGTCAATACCTTCCCATTCGCCTTTTGAGTTGGGGTTAGAGAATCCTGGTAGACCTGTACTTACACCACAAGTTAGGAAACCCTGCTTAGTCACTTTATCCAGAGTGCTATCTGCTGCAAAAGCACTTGTAGACATCAGCGCAGTTGAAGCAGCTACTACTGAAGCAAGAAGTGTTAGTTTGTTCGCCATTTGTATCCTTCCTGTATGATCCATGTTAAACCAGGTAACACCTGATACAACGAATGAAAAAATGTTGTGTTTCAATAGTTATTGGTTGATTACCCAGATTTGAGTTGTATATAAATCAACCGTTTATAAGCGTAGGAAAAGATCGGTAAATTCTCAAATATATAATTTAAAAAGATTTATTAATTGAATTTACAAACCTGACCTGTTAGTAGGATGACCAAATGTTAAACGAATGTAAATAGTGCAAGGCATCACACTAATGGTGCAAACGTAGAGACTCACCATAATTTACTGTTTACATAATATTTACATTTCGTTGATCTGAATAGATTTAAAAGATAATTCTATAAATAATATTAAATTTGGTGATAAATCATACGATGTTTATTGTTGGGTTTATCGATGTGCCCCATTTTTGGTAGTATATTCTAAATAGGTCTTATCATTGCCCAAGGATAGAAATGCAGTATTTTCCTCTGTTTATGAACCTTACCGACAAACCCGTTCTGGTTGTTGGAGGAGGAGAAGTCGCTTGTCGAAAAGTAGACAGCCTGATTCGTTCAGGCGCAAACGTAACCATAGTGTCGCCCCAAATAGAACCTTATTTGCAGAAACTGGTGGCGAATAACGAGTGTTTGTGGATACAAAATTTTTATTCGCAAGACGTATTAGATCGCAAATACATTCAAGTGTGGGCCACAACGGACAATCCAGATCTTAATCATCGCGTTTATCACGATGCTAAAGCGTTAGGTTTACTTGTCAACGTGGTGGATGATCAGCCCTATTGTGATTTTATAACCCCATCAATTATAAATCGGGGGAGAATTCAAATCGCAATTTCGAGTGGTGGTGCGTCGCCCGTGCTGGTACGTAACATTAGAGAACAGTTTGAGGCCACTTTGCCACAAAACCTGTCACTACTCGCGGATTTCGGGGCGTCAAAGCGAAGCGATATCAAGCTTCGGTTACCTTCTGTTGACCTCAGGCGTAAGTTTTGGGAGTCATTCTTCGATCATCCAGACACTGAACTGGCGACTCAACGTTCACAGCTAGAAGATATTTACTTGAGCATGTTTGGAAATCAGATTGACGATAAAGGCATGGTGACGTGGATAGATTATGGAAATGATGTCGAGCTTCTTCCTCTCAAAGCGTTGCGTATGATGCAGCAAGCAGAGCTCGTGTTGTTTGACAAAGGTTGCCCGTTTGAGTTCGTGGATCTCATTAGAAGAGATGCTGAAAGGGAAGAATATCACCGTGACGTGGATTTGTCTGAGAGGCTGGTTAACGCAAGAAGTGAAAAGTTACGAGTGGTCATATTGGTTGAACCGGATTCATCTCAATATAATTTGCTCAAGAACAATGATACACATATTAGATTAGGTTCTGTTTAGTTATTTTGTTTATATTAAAACAAGCCCGCAAAGTGCGGGCTTGTTGTTAGATAAATCCCAATGGAACGCATTAGCTAGTCACGGAAGTTATCATATTGAAATGGCTGGCCTAGGTCAGCTTCGCGAATCATAGCAATAGTTGCTTGTAGATCATCACGTTTTTTACCTGTGACCCTTACCTTTTCACCTTGAATTGACGCTTGCACTTTTAGCTTCGCATCTTTAATTGCCTTTACGACTTTCTTGGCTGTTGGTGTATCAATACCTTGCTTGAAAACTACGATTTGATGCCAGTTCTTACCGGAAGCCTCTTCAGCTTTTGCTTCCATTGCATTGGCGTCGACTCCTCGCTTTGTCAGGTGTGAGCGAAGAATATCGCGCATTTGTTTTAGCTGGAAATCACCTTCAGCATTTAGGCGCACAGATTCATCTTTTTG
The DNA here is from genome assembly GCF_027587155.1 of Vibrio sp. T11.5. Taxonomy (NCBI): domain Bacteria; kingdom Pseudomonadati; phylum Pseudomonadota; class Gammaproteobacteria; order Vibrionales; family Vibrionaceae; genus Vibrio; species Vibrio sp. T11.5. The sequence goes on along the minus strand of NZ_JAPPTP010000009.1, from coordinate 53,294 downwards.
CATTTCAAATGATGCATCCACGCCGCGGAAGTCGAAGCGAGTAGACAATTCTCGTGACGCATTATCTACGGCATTACGTAGTTCAACCGTATCAATTTCAGATATAATATCAAAAGATGGCATTATTCTTATTCCTCTCGTTTAACCGCGTGATTTAACGGCGGTTGCCAGCATGTCTAGCATGGTTGATGTATCTTCCCAGCTCAAACATGGGTCGGTGATTGACTGACCGTATGTAAGATTGCTTATGTCTTTCATTGGCTGATTGCCTTCGATAATGAAGCTTTCTGCCATGATACCCGCAATCTGATTTTTGCCAGATGTGATCTGCTCGCAAATGTCTTTCGCAACATCAAGTTGTTTGCGATGTTGTTTTTGGCAGTTGGCATGGCTGAAATCGACGACTAGGCGCTGAGGCAAACCAAACTCTTCTAGTTGTTGACAGGCCGCTTCTACAGATCCTGCATCAAAATTAGGACCTTTTTCGCCTCCCCGTAGAATCACGTGCCCGAACGGGTTACCGCTGGTGCGATAAACAGTCATACGACCGTTTTTATCTGGTGAGTAGAAGTAATGTGAGGCATGAGATGCGCGAATTGCATCGATCGCTATCTTAATGTTGCCATTCGTACCGTTCTTAAACCCGACAGGGCATGATAACGCTGAAGCCATTTCACGGTGAATTTGTGACTCGGTTGTACGTGCCCCAATTGCGCCCCAAGTGATTAAGTCAGCGATATACTGGCCAGTGATCATATCTAGGAACTCGGTCGCCGTAGCTAATCCGAGTTTGTTGATATCTAGAAGAAGCTTACGAGCTTTGTTTAGGCCCGCTTCTAATGCATAAGAACCATCTAGGTTAGGGTCAGTGATCAAGCCTTTCCAACCAACAACAGTGCGCGGCTTCTCAAAATAGGTTCTCATGACGACAAACAATTCGTCTTTGTAGTGCTCCTGAACCTCCGCTAGGCGTTTAGCGTAATCAAGTGCGGCTTCAGTGTCATGAACTGAGCAAGGCCCGACAATGACTAACAGGCGATTATCTTGACCTACAAGAATTTTTTCAATTTGGCGGCGAGATTCAGCGATGCGTTTTGCTACGTCTTCCGTAATTGGATGGGCGTTTCCAAGTTCTGCCGGAGTTGGCATTGGACCCAATGGTTGGGTTCTTAATTCATCGGTTTTGAGTGGCATACGAAAGCCTGTTGTTTTTATTGCGAAGCGGTAAAGATAACGGAAACATCATTAGGAATAAACCTCTTATCTTCATTCTTGGCGTGCCCATCTTTGGTGGGTGAGATATTATGCGTTTAAAATTTATAAAAATGCATTTTAACTTGTTTTACTTTGGTTCTGTCGGTATGTTCAGGAAAGAATCGAACAATAAAATGCACGGAGCAGTAATGAGCATTAATACTTCAGATGAATGGCAATCACGACTCAATTTAGGTGATGCAATACCGGGTGAAGAACCGTCTTCAGAAAGCACACACCTCTTTGTTTCTCTCTCCGATTTAGTCTCAGAAAATATTTTCTACCACCCATGCTTTAAAAATGTTGAGTCCATTCTGAGTGACGTTGAACTCAGCTCTATTGACGCGATACTTGGCGAAGTTTCGATGGAAGACCATTTTGTCGCCACGTTAACTGAACGAATTATGCAGTCGGTGAAGCCCAACCATCAATCTGTGCGTGTCGCGTTAAGTGATGCGGATAGTTACGAATTGAGCTCACTTCTCGGTGGGAAAGCTGAAGCACAAGAAGTCAACCCAGCATTAGGCTTGCGCGGTGTATCTCGTTACGCTCAAACTAAGTTTAGTCATGCATTTGCTCTGGAGTGTCAAGTTCTCAAGGCGTTGCAGCAGCAAGGCGTACAAGTTGAGATTGTGGTTCCATTTGTCAGAGCATTGTCTGATGCAGCCAAGATTATTGATTTACTGGCAGAGCAGGGGCTGCCAAGAGGTTTAAATGGGTTGAAGGTTTTGTATACTGTTGATGTCCCGTCTGCTGCGTTGCTCTCAGAGCGATTGTTGCATTACTTCGATGGCTTAGTTATTAACCTAGAGAACCTCTCTCAGTATACGCTTGGTGTTGACAGGCTCAGTGAAGATTTGCAACACCTGTTCGACCCTCAGAGCGAAGCCGTTATCGCTCTAGTGGATATGGCAGTCAAAGCGGCAAATCACAATTCTAAGCCTGTATTGGTCGTAACTAGTGGACTTGCTCGCTACAGTAAAATACGGGAATACATTCTTGAGCATGCTTACATCCAAGTTGTTGTGACGTCGTAACCTGAAAATAGGTGACTTCGATATAACTTCAAAAGGTTGATGTTAACAAAATGTTGACATCAACCTTTGTTCGTTATGAACTAGGGATACACAGAGTGACATGTCGGACCAGTTAAATGCTTTCTCCACTTACTAAAGCCAATTTGTACCTTAAACTTTTCGGATTCTTTAAAGTCCCCTTGATTTGGTTGTGTCGGCCAAAAATACTCAAACTCGATTCTGACTCAGTTGAAGTAAAAATACCCCTCAAAAGAAAAACTAAGAACCACCTTAATAGTATGTATTTCGGTGTGCTGGCGGTAGGAGCAGATGTAGCTGGTGGGTTTATGGCGATGAGCAAAGCTCAAGACAGAGGCCATAAAGTATCTCTGGCCTTTAAAGCTGTTGACGGGCAATTCCTCAAACGGCCAGAGGGTGACGTTCACTTTGTTTGCAACGATGGGGCAGTCATTGACAAAATGTTGGATCAAACAATGGAGACCGGAGAGCGAATTAATCAGCCAGTGAGGATTACCGCGGTTTGTCCAAGCTTACATGGTGACGAGCCGATGGCAGAGTTTCAACTTACTCTGTCATTGAAGAAAATGGGTGACTAACGTCATCTATCTCAATTTGTTCAATGGCCACAATTTTGTTTCGATTGAGAACAATTTTCCAACGATAATAATGAGGTGTTCCATCATGGCTATCTTCTTTGGCGATGAGGTTAATCAGATGCCGCTTTTCAACGGATTCTTTGCTGACCTGACCGTTGTTTAGTGTGTAAACTTTATTCGAACCCTTATCCATCAAACGCATAAATGGTCTCATACTGAGCATCATCGACTCTCGAGTTTCTTCGTAACCGCTCATAAATTTGGACGTTGACATCTCGGTTTCAGAACGGTAGTGGAGGATTTGCTCTTCACGTTGCACAACACGTTTCTTACGGATGTTCTGGATGCGGTCAGGCAGCTTAAGGATGTTTTTATAGTCTAACCACTCTAACTTTTGGCCCACGGCTTTGTTCGTCGTTGGGTCCAAATAGTATTGGCGCCATTTTGGTCGACCTTTACGAATCCATCGCCACATGACATCGCGAAGATCATCTTTAAATATTTCGCGCAGCGCATACACAAATGACATCAAAATGATGAAAGAGACGGTGATCTCTCCCCAATAGTCCCGTGCGAGAATCGCTGTAATGGTGACAAAAACCATGACAAAGCCTGTTGCTGAGCCTTTGACCACTCGCTTCATGTTCTTTCCAAGTGATTGAGTTTTAGCTTTTAACACAACGGGGTGTTCAATCAAGCGGCGCAGCAAGCGCATTTTATTACTGAGACGGGTTACGTCGTCACGAACGCTTTTTGAGTTGTAATTGTTAAGCTTACGGTGTGCAGCTTCTTTCTCAACAATAGCCAAGAGTCGATCTTTGATAGTCTTGTAGTCATTGTCTCGTGGCATGTGAGCGATGAGAGACAGAAAACGCTGGCCAGTATACCAAGAAAGATAGTTGTCTATATTAGCGTAGTAGCGCTTGATGCTTTCCTCGTACGGAATGCTTCGTCTTAACTTTTTCAAGATATCTAATGCCAACTCTATAACTTCATCCACTTCATCGGTGGTTACAACGTCTGAATTATGTTTATTGAGTTCATTGACGGCTTTATCCAATGCAATCACATACTGATAGGCAAACAAACTCAAACTAACACGGTATTGAGTCGAAGACAGGCGCCCCCGCTTTGCCAAACGGCTGTGTACGAGTGGCAATAGTGTTTTGTCACTAAAATAGGCACGTTTTTGTACGATGGACTCGTAATAAATCTCGTTCTCTTTGAGTACATCTGGTGTTAGGCCGAGCTCGCCAGGAATGAAAAAGTAGAGGTCAAGATCTGACTTCTTGGATGAAGCCATTGCGTGGGAAATCTTAAGAGTGATGCCGTCCTGCTTATCAACGGTGAGCAAAGAATACTCCTGAAAAAAATATAATTATCTGGCGAAAGCATAACAGAGTTTCGGTATAATCACCGCAAATTTAGCAAGAGACAGTTGAAATGATTAAAGTTGGTCAAATAAACCACTTAGAAGTAGTAAAAAAAGCAGATTTTGGCGTATTTCTCGATGCAGGCGATTACGGCACTAGCCTACTACCCAATAGGTTTGTTCCAGAAGGCACCGAAGTAGGTCAATTTATTGATGCTTTCTTATATTTCGACTCTGATAATCAGCTGGTTGCGACAACTGAAACCCCAATTGCTCAAGTGGGCGAGTGGGGGTTGATGAAGATTCAAGGAATCAACAGTACTGGTGCCTTTGCTGATTGGGGAATAAAAGGCAAAGATCTGTTAATCCCATTTAGTGAGCAGCGTTCGCGCTACTCGGAAGGCCAAACCATTCTAGTGTACGTATACACAGATAAAGCCTCTGGTCGAATTGTTGGTACGACTAAATTTAACAAACTGTTAGACAAGACACCTGCGAATTACCAGCGTAATCAGCAAGTAGATTTAATTATTGCTGAGCGCAGTGACTTAGGCTTTAAGGCGATCGTGGAAGGCCAACACTGGGGTATGATCTTCAAATCCGATGTCTTTGGTAAATTGTTTGTAGGTAAACGACTCAAAGGGTATATCAAGGGTATTCGCGAAGATGGCAAAGTAGACCTTTCTTTGCAGAAAATCGGTGTTGCTAAGATGGATGACTTGAGTCAAAAAGTATTGGATGTTCTTGAAAAGAAGGGAGGCTTCCTACCTTTGAATGACAAATCATCACCGGAAAGTATTTTTGCTGCGTTTCGTACCAGCAAAGGGACATTCAAGAAAACAATCGGTGGCTTATATAAGCAAGGAAAAATTACGATAGAGGAAGGTGGTATTCGCATCGTTTCGTAATTGAGGCCAAAAAAAGGCCCGAAGCGGATATTGCTTTGGGCCTAGGGGAATGGCTCTTATAGAGCCTGCGCTAACTGGTTGATATTCTATGCTTTATCATTCACTAAAGTGTAGTACATCGTCATTGTTTCGCTAGGCGGTTCTGGCATTTTCTACTCATATTTTGCGATTTAAAATAGATTTTTATCTCGCACTAGCTCTCTAGGCAGACCATTCTTCACTCGATTTCCGACCCATTTTCCTAATCCAATCACATCGTTACCAAGCTTTACAATCACTTCCCCTTTGCCTGATAGATTCTCCGGTCGAACGTCTCTACCCATAAACCATTCGCGGGCATCGTCTGTAGAAAGTGTGACACAGTTCGACTCTTGGCCAGTAGCTAACGCTGTCGCGACCTGATGCTGCCATCGGTAGCCTTTTTTATGAGCTTCAGCGATTTTAATCCCCATTCTTGAGAAACGGAATTCACCAAGCATAGTTTCTAATGCGTTAGGGAAGAGCCAGACATCATTGTCACGCATCCAAACCTGCGAATTTTCTGGAAGCTCGATATCTAAACTATCACGCAGCTGTTTGCTGATTTCTTGATGAACTTTGTTGGATGCCTTTTCAAATGGGAATTTACCTAAGCGCTTTTTCACTTGTGGTGCTTCAGTGGAACCAAGCTTTCTTATTCTGGCTACAAAGAAGCCCTCACAATCATACATTTGAGGGAAAACATGCAGGAAGCCTTCTTCAGTTAGCGCTTTCTCTGACTCAGGGAAGAGAGAATCTAGAGGCTCAAACTCTACGAGGTTGCCAAACTGCTCTTTCAAGTGCGCACAAACTTGCTGGTTCTCTTCGATACTTAATGTACACGTTGAGTAAACCATAACACCGCCTGGCCTAAGTGCGTAAAACGCACTCTCTATCAACTCTTTTTGGGTATCAGCGATGGATAGAACGGACTCTTTGCTCCAGTTCTTCATCGCATCGGCGTCTTTACGCACTGTACCTTCACCTGAACAAGGTGCATCAATTAAAACAGCATCAAACTGTTCTGGCAGCCAGCCTCCAAAAACTCGGCCGTCATAATTACTCAGCGCGGCGTTGCGTACACCACAACGTTCAATATTGGCATGTAAGACCTTGACCCGACTGGATGAGAATTCATTGGCCACTAAGACCCCTAAGTTATCCATTTTTGCTGCAATTTGAGTGGTTTTTGAACCCGGTGCGGCTGCCATGTCGAGCACACTAATGAAGTGGTCACCCTGATCGTTAAACAAGGCAGATACAGGCATCATTGAGCTTGCTTCCTGAATGTAGAACAAGCCGGACATATGTTCTGCAGTGTTGCCAAGTGGGGTTTGTGATTCGTCAGCGTCGATCCAGAAACCTTCTTCACACCATGGTATAGGTGACAGTTGCCAGCCTTTTACTTGAGCTCGCTGAATAAACTCTGAGATAGAAATCTTCAACGTGTTTACGCGAATACTTTTACGGAGAGGGCGTTGACACGCGGCGACAAAGTCTTCCATATTGAGGCTGTCAGGAAGAATGGCTTCCATTTCTTTCAAAAATTCTGCGGGTAAATAGACGTTCTGATGCAAAGTTCTATCTCAGTTTTTACAGGGGTCGGAATTATAGCGGATTGAAAAACAAAACGCAGCGAAATCGCTGCGTTTGAAAATCTAATGTTGTTTATGGTTTCGGAATAGCGGTACGCCAAGTCTTCCAATTCTCCTCTGGTGTAGGATAGAGGAAGAAAGACTGACCAGGCTGCGCTATGGGCTGCAGTTGATTGTTTTCAGGATTGGCAAAGGTGATTCCGCCTCTCACAATACTGTCGATGGTCCCCGCTTTAATGTTTGCGCCACCTAGACCGATGGAGACATCGACGCCTGAAATGTTCCAGAAAATACTATTTTGCCTTACAAGATAAGCGTATTCGGGCTGGATAGAGATGGTCGAGACAACGCGATCAGCAAACTCTCCGAGTTCCACATTAGTGACTTTGCCCACCTCAATTTCTCTATAGAGTACAGGTGTACCTTTAGCGACTGAGCCACGAGATTCGCTTTGCAGGGTGAAGGATACCCCCTGTTTATCTCTCTCTTGTTTATTGAGATGGAAAGTATGCTGAGCTTTGCCTGTACCCGGGACTACGTTAATAGTTTGAGTGAGAAGGTTCTGAAGATTCTTCACGCCATTCAAGCCAACAGTCGCTTGAGCAACCCAGAAGTAGCTGCCCTCGGTGGCGAGCTTGTCTGCATACTCAGGTAACACTCGAAGTTTAATTTCAACACGCTCACGCTTAAAATCAGGTATTACAAGGGTGACTTCAGCCACTTGCACGCCGTTATATTTTACCGCGGTTCCTTTAGTAATGTTGTTTTCACCTTCAGCGTTGAGCGTAATGACATGGCCAAACTTTCGCGCTGTTTTGAAATCTTGATAGAGCAGCCACTTGTCATTCTGTTTGTTTTCGACACCCGGTAAAGAATCAAACGCAATACCGCCTTGAATGAGTGACTTTAATGGAGCAGCTTTAACACTTATACCGGCTAGGCTAGCATCCACTTCAACGCCAGAACGATTCCAAAAGACGGTTTGTTCGGTGACTAGGTGTTTGTATTGATTTTCAATACTTGCGGTAATGACCACGCCACCATCAACAAGACGGAAATCAGAAATGCTACCTACTTGCAAATTACGGTAAAGCAATGGGCTGCCTTTACTGATAGGGGGAAGCTCGTTCGCAAATAGCGTAATACTTTCAGAGCCAGACATATTGTATTTCGCTAATTCAGCCAATGATTTACTTGGATAGAGTGTGTATTGCTCTCTAGGGTTCTCAACCCCTTCGCTAACAAAACTGACCGAACCTGTCAGTAATTGCTTTGCAGGAGGTACATTGATATTGAGGCCTGATTCGGTTAGCTCCGCAGTGGCGCTCCCCGTCACGAAGAAACGGTTTTGGGATTTAATGGTATTGGCATAGGCTTTGTCCACCAACACATCTAGATGCACTTTTTCACTAACAAGCGAGACTTTGGTGACTTCACCGACAGTAATTCCACGATAAAGAACATTTGCACCAGCACCAAGGCCAAATGAATTGTCGGCAACCAGTGTTATGGCCACAGATTTTGCTTGTTGTTTATTGAACTGATCCTTACGAATTGCGTTGAAGTAACGAGAGCGTTCGCCCTTTCCTGGCACCAGAGTAAGGAAATTTCCCTTCACTAAGTTTGTGAGATTTTCTACACCAGAAAGTGAAACTTTCGCTTCTTCGAGGATAAAATTACTGCCGCTCGTCAGCATGTCTGAGAACGCTGGTTGGATAGCCGCCGAGGCAACAATCTCTTTTCTTCCATTACTAAGCTGCAAGTCGGTGACCTGACCAATTTCAATGCCGCGGTACATGATAGGAGCACCAGTCGGACTGATTTGGTTATCATCTGGTAAGGTGATTTTAATTGGTATACCACGTCCTGCCGTTTTAAGATCTGGATACAGCTTGAACCTGGTGTTGTCTGCTACTGGCTCACCGCCATCGGGAGAATCGACCGCAATCGAACCTCCAATTAAAGCACTTAAGCTTTCAAGTCTCACATCAACGCCATCGAATCCGATATTGGCTCCTAAACCGCTGACGTTCCAGAAACGGCTCTCATCTGTAATGACTTTGCGGTATTCGTCGTGAATCGAAGCCTGAATTAACACATTTCTACCAGGTTCATCAAGTTGATAGCTGTAGACTTCACCGATGGGAATCTTGCGATAAACGATTTGAGAGCCAACCGATATACCGCCGAGGTCTTCCGCTCTTAGAGTGATGTTAAGCCCCTCACGTGCCAAAATATCTGAAGGTGAGCGCTCAAGTGCCGTAAATTGAGTTTCGGGTTTAGAGGGATTGTCGCTCGGTTGGATTGCAATATAGTTGCCAGATACTAAAGCGTCTAATCCAGAGATGCCAGACAGGCTGGCGGTAGGTTTGACCATCCAAAAGCGCGTTTCTTTCGACAAGAGTTTAGTGGCTTCAGGGTAAATATCAGCGTCTACGTAGATACTTTCTAAGTCTTGTGAGAGGTTAATGTCACGCACGATACCAACCTCTAGGCCTTGATAGCGAATCGTAGTACGGCCTGCGACTAAGCCCTGAGCATCAGAGAAGTAGATCTGAATTCGCTGACCAGCGTCGTTAATCGCCTTAACAACCAACCAACCAGCAAGGACCATGGTCAGCAAAGGTAAAAGCCACAAAGGAGACACACCTTTATTACGCTTCACGTCCGGCGAGTAAGAGGGTTGATTAGAAGATGAATGAGTCATTTAATGGTTCTTCTCTTTTCTCTGATTATTCTTTTCTGGATCTGGATAATTATCCCACAACAGTCTCGGGTCAACACTCTCTGCCGCCAGCATAGTCAATACAACAACGATTCCAAACGCAACCGCTCCATACCCTGGAGTAAAATCGAGGATCTGGCCGCGATCGACTAAGGTCATCATGATAGAAATAACAAACAAATCCATCATGGACCAACGTCCTATCCATCTAATAACAAAATAGATCATCATTCTTTGGCGATGAAACACTTTGCGCTTAAATTGGATCGCGAGCAATAAGTACGCCAAACCGATGATTTTGGCGACGGGAACGACAATGCTCGCTACGAATATAATGACCGCGATTCCTGGCATACCGTTTTTTACCAGTGAAGCCACGCCGGAAAAAATGGTGTCTTCAAGTCGCTGGCCATTAGTAATCAAAATCGATATCGGGATCAGATTTGCCGGAAAAATGGCAATCGTAGCGGCAACAAGATAAGCCCAAGTCATTTGTACGGAGCGAGGTTTACGGTGATAAATGGGTTTATGACAGCGAACACACTGCGTTCCTTCTGGTTGAGAAAGGTGGCAGTGGTGACAGTGAAGTTGTTTCTCTTTGAACTGATAAGAATGTTCAGTCTCGTAGGCTTCCCAATAACGGCGTACACTCACTCGTGTGACAAGCATGACTGTCGCGATCTGTAACAGGACCAAACCATATAAACCTACGCCCACGTATATGTCGGAATAGTCCTGTAACTTAAAGCAGGAAATAGCGACGCTGACGAGAAATACATCAATCATCACCCAGTTTTTCAGGTGTTGAATTGTATAGAGAGAATATTTAAGTAATGAAAATTTACGTTGCTTAAGGGCAACGTGAGCAGTTAGGACCGAACCGCTGACTAATAATGGTGCGATAGAGCTGCAAAAGATGATTAGTATAGCTAGGAAAACAAAACCCTCTTCAAATAGTGTGAAAACACCAGAAGGTAAGGTCGCTGGGATCATGACGCCGAATAGTCGAATACTAATAAAGTTAAAGAAATGAGAAGGAATGAAAAGTAAAAGGCAAGTAATGGCTATGGCTAGGTTGCCAGATAGAGAAGGTTTGCCTCCACGATACAATTTACTTCCACAACGTGGGCAATAAGCGCTTTTTCCAGGTTCAATATAGACGGTATCTATGGGCAATTCACACCCGTGACATAGTCTAACGTGGGAAGTTTCAGAAAGGTGTGGTGATAATTTTGGAGGGCTCATATTACCCTCCAAATCTTGAGTAATAACTATGGTTAGGCGTGCGACTGAACGCTTCCATAAAGCGTTTGGTATAAACCTTCTTGTTTGACCAACTCACCATGAGTGCCTGCCTGTGTTACTTGTCCATCTTCTAAAACGTAGATCAAATCAGCCTGTTTGACGGCAGAGAGGCGATGCGCGACGATTAACGTTGTTCGCCCATTCAAAAACTCTGTCAGCGCTTTATGAAGTGCTGCTTCGGTCGCCGTATCTAACGCAGAAGTTGCTTCATCCAGAATGACAAACTTAGGATCGCTAAGAATCATTCTTGCTATAGCAAGTCGCTGCCTTTGGCCACCTGATAATCGAATGCCGTTTCGGCCAATTTGTGTATTTAAACCGTCACCTAATTGGCTTATTACATCTTGCATTTGAGCAATTTCAAGAGCCCGCCACAGTTGTAAATCGTCATAGTCAGAGCCGAGCGTGAGATTATGCCTTAAACTGTCGTTGAATAGTATAGGTTGTTGTAATACAACGGCAATCTTATCTCTTATTATGTCATAACTGATATCATCTGTTGTCTCACCATTGAAACGGATGATGCCTGAGTCTGGACGATATACACCTATAAGCAATTGTATGAGTGTTGATTTCCCACCTCCACTTGCACCAACCAATGCAACTTTCTTTCCAGCTGGAATATTCAAGTTTAGATTATTGAGCACTTTACTTTCGTCATTATAAGAAAAATCAATATGTTCGATCTTAACGTCGACTTCTTTATCTGTTGTAAACGGGTTGATTTTACTCTCTGGGCGGTGCTCTTCTTCCAAATTGAGTAGGGCGTTTATGCGGCCCATTGCCGCTTTTGCGCTGTACCAAGAAAACTGAATACCAAGTAATTCTTGTACCGGCCCCAACATAAACCATAGGTAGCCAAAGACCGCAAATATTTGACCGATAGTTAAGTCACTGAACAGGACCATTAACATGGCGACGGCACGGAACAGTTCAAACCCAAGCAGAAACAGAAGAAAAGAAACTCGACCTGCGGCTTCGGATTGCCACGCGTATTTATCAGCGTCTACTCGGATCTGATTGGCTTGCTGTTTTAGTTCGCCAAGAAACTCTCGTTCTCGATTGGCTGCACGCAATTGGTAGATACCGTCTAATGTCTCAACAAGACGATTTTGGAATCGTTCGAAAGATTGGTTTTCGCGTTTCTTGAGGTGTTTTACTTTACTGCCTAGTTTTCGAGAGAAATAAATCACAATTGGATTGACCAAAAGGATGAATAAGCCGAGACGCCACTCTAGCCACAGTAGTACACCAGCCGTACCAATTACAGTGAGCAAGCTAATCAGAAATTTACTTAAAGTGGTGCCTATGAACTGGTCAATGGTTTCGACATCGGTAATTAAGTGAGCATTGATTCCACCGCTTCCGCGAGTTTCATATTGTCTGATACTGATCCGACCTAATTTGTCTATCATCTTGCTGCGCATCTGATAGGTGATCGTTTTGGATACGAGAGTAAACTGACGCCCTTGAAGGATGTTTAAACCTTGGCTAACGGTTCTCATCAGAATCACAAGTAATAGAGTAAGGAATATGTAGCCGGTTGGTGTTTGCATCGAAACCGGTAACACTTTGTCCATCAGCTCAAGACCTGTTGCGGGTTTATCAAGTAGTACTTCATCTACCATTAACGGCATTAAAAGAGGGATGGGAACACTGACGAGAGTAGCAACAAACGCGATGATGTTGGCGAGGACAAGTTTCGACTTGTGCTTTTTTACTTGAGTTATGAGCCAAGAACGGCTAATAGTGTTGGGGTTATCAGACATTATAATGAGAATGCTTACTATTTATGGTTTACGGACGATTGTACGTTGATTCATGATGGAAGTCTCTAATTTTCAAATGGAAGTCAATATGAAAATAGAACATTATCACCGCTTAACCAAGCAAGCTGTTGCACTTTTAGAGTCGGAAAAAGACCTTATTGCCAATTTGTCTAATCTAAGTGCGCTTTTGAATATGGAGCTTGAGGAACTAAATTGGGTGGGTTTCTATCTAATCAAAGAAGAGACGTTGGTTTTAGGGCCGTTTCAAGGTAAACCAGCGTGTGTCAGGATTCCTATTGGTCGTGGTGTCTGTGGTACGGCTGTAGCAACGAACAGTGTCCAGAGGGTTGCTGATGTTCATGAGTTTGAAGGGCACATTGCTTGTGACGCAGCGAGTAACTCTGAGATCGTTATTCCATTTAGTATTAATGGAACCATCGTGGGTGTGCTAGACATTGACAGTCCGAAAGTGGGTCGTTTTAGCGAAATAGATGAAGAAGGTTTGACATTTTTGATGAATGAAGTGGAAAAGCTGCTTAATTCACACGCTATCGGTGCATAATTTCTAGATTGAGTGTGGTTTTTCGCTTGCAGGTCACTATAATACCTGAAATATTTATCTTAATGCTCGCGGACAGACCGCACTAACCAGGACTCCTCATGGAAAACACTGAAAAGTTAAAAAACAGCAAAGAAGTGATTGCATATATTGCTGAATGTTTCCCTAAGTGCTTTACTTTAGAAGGTGAAGCAAAGCCACTTAAAATTGGTATTTTTCAAGATCTTGCGGAACGTCTAAGCGACGATCCAAAGGTGAGTAAAACTCAGCTTCGTGCAGCGTTAAGACAATACACTTCATCATGGCGTTACCTCCATGGTGTAAAACTGGGTGCGACTCGTGTTGACCTAGATGGTAATTCAGCAGGTGAGTTAGAAGAAGAGCACGTTGAACACGCAAAAACAGTGCTGGCTGAAAGCAAGGCTAAAGTTCAAGCTCGTCGTAAAGAGCAAGCGCAAAAAGCTCGTGAAGAAGGTAAAGTTAAAGCAAAACCGGCTAACAAAAAGCCACAAAACCGTCGCCCACAACAAAATAAAGCACAGAAAGCCAGCAAGCCAGTAGAAACGCGAGCTTTGAATGCTGATGAAATGACTATCGGTAATCAAGTGAACGTCAATATGGGTAAAGGAAATATGGCTGCGACTATCGTTGAAATCAATAAGGAAGATGTGCGTGTTCAACTGTCTAATGGCCTACAAATGGTTGTTAAAGCGGAGCACCTACGCGCCTAAAGGAGACACTCCTACGCATGAAATGCCGTTCAAAATTGTCGCTGATTGCTGCTAGCCTCTGGCTAGCAGCTTCATCAGCAAGCGCTCTTGAAGCGAAAGTTACTCTCGAAGACTTACCTGTCTTGGCTCCCGAATCTCAGCATGCAACAGCAAGTAAGCGCGTGACTTCTCGTTTCACTCGTTCTCACTACAAACACTTCACTCTCAACGATCAATTTTCTCAAGCGATATTTCATCGCTATATCGAGTCGCTTGATTTCAATCGAAACGTATTCACTCAAGCTGATATCGACGCTTTTAATCAGTCGGCAAACGGGATTGACGATCAGTTAAAGTCAGGTGACAACAAAATTGCTTTTGATATCTATAACTTGTCGATGAAGCGTCGTTACGAGAGGTTTGTTTATGCCTTATCCTTGCTCGACTCCGAAATGAAGTTTGATGTTGACGAGAGTATTGAGCTTGACCGTAGTAAAGTGGCTTGGCCTAAGGATACCGCAGAACTCGATGAGTTATGGAGAAAACGAGTCAAATATGATGCGTTGAACCTTAAGCTGACGGGTAAAGATTGGAAAGAAATCAAAGATGTCTTAGGCAAGCGCTATAACAATGCACTCAAGCGTCTGAGTCAAACCCACAACGAAGATGCATTCCAACTTTACATGAATGCGTTTGCCCGCGAAGTAGACCCTCACACTAGCTATCTTTCACCTCGTAATGCAGAACAGTTCCAAACAGAGATGAATCTATCTCTAGAAGGAATTGGTGCTGTATTGCAAATGACTGATGACTATACTGTCATTCGCTCTTTAGTGGCTGGTGGCCCTGCTTCTAAGAGCAAGCAATTGGCTGAAGGTGATCGCATCATTGGTGTCGGTCAGGATGGTGAAGAGATTGTCGATGTTATCGGTTGGAGATTGGATGATGTTGTACAGCTCATCAAAGGACCTAAAGGGACTAAAGTTAACTTGCAAGTCCTACCAGAAGGTAAGGATGCGAAAGCCGAAGTCATTTCTATTGTTAGAGATAAAATCCGTCTTGAAGACCGAGCTGTTAAATCTGAAGTGATCGAAAAAGATGGCAAGAAGATTGGTGTAGTTGAAGTGCCTAGCTTCTATGTCGGTCTGGCAAAAGATACGGATAAGCTTATCACTGAACTGAAAGCTAAAGGTATTGATGGCATTATTGTCGATCTCAGAAATAATGGTGGAGGAGCGCTTACTGAAGCGACCGCGTTATCTGGTCTCTTTATTACCAGTGGCCCAGTCGTTCAAGTTCGTGATAGCTATGGTCGGGTCAATGTAAATAGTGATACTGACGGCAAGATCAGCTACGACGGTCCGATGACAGTACTTATTAATCGATACAGTGCGTCTGCTTCAGAAATTTTTGCTGCTGCAATGCAAGACTATGGTCGAGCGGTTATCCTTGGTGAGAATTCATTTGGTAAAGGTACGGTTCAGCAACATCGCTCGTTAAATCACATCTATGATTTGTTTGATAAAGAGTTAGGTTACGTTCAGTACACAATTCAAAAGTTTTATCGCATTGATGGTGGAAGTACACAAAACAAAGGTGTTACGCCTGATATTGCTTTTCCAACACCAATCGAGCCAAGTGAAACTGGTGAGAGTGTAGAAGACAACGCACTGCCTTGGGATAGCATTGACAAGGCAAAATATGAAGTGTTACAGCGTAACGATGAGTTGATAAAGAAACTGGACGCAGAACATCAAGTCAGAATTGCCAAAGACTTAGAATTTCAATTCATAGCCGAAGACATCGCTAGGTACAAAGCTGAAAAAGATGATAACACTCTGTCTCTGAACGAAAAAATCCGCAAAGAGGAAAGTGATAAATCAGATGATGATCGGCTAGCTCGTATTAACCTTAGACAAAAATATCATGGAGAGGCTTTGTTTAAATCTCTTGATGACGTGCCGAAAGACTATCAAGCTCCAGATGCTTATTTAGATGAATCGGTCGCTATTATGGTTGATATGATTAAGTAACTGCAAAATAAAAATAAAAAGCGAGCTGGTCAAAGCTCGCTTTTTTTATATCAATAATTAGCGTGATATAGATCAAAAAAATTTCGCTTATTCAGAATTACCCACCTAAGCTTAAAGAAAAGAGTGAGAGGTGCGCTATGAGATGGATTGGATTTCTACTTGCTTGTCTTAGTCTTTCTGTGGTCGCAAGCGAAACCAGAGACAATAGTGATTTAACTCAATTTGATCAGCCCTTTTTGCTAGGGGATTGGTACCTCGTCAACCCTAACCCAGAAAAATCACAAGAAAATTTCTTAGCGATTAAACTGACTTTAGATTCAAATTACAGCTTTAAGATTGATATTCAAAAACGTGACTATTCAGTGGACCACTGGGAAGGGCTTTACGACGCTAATGAAGATACGCTTATCCTCGGTTTGAATACGTCTGAGCCGCAAATATACAGCTACAACACCAACCACAATATGCTTAACCTCAATGGTGTCGTTTTCACAAAAGCGTTATCGAATTCACTTGCTGGCATGTGGTCTAGTGCGCAATTGAGTGGCCATGAAATGTTAGCCAGTGAAGTACAGCGTTTGGACCTTATTCTGCAACCAGACTTCGTGTTTATGTTTAGGGTGAGTAACGGAGAGGGTGATGAAGCGGTGCACAAAGGTGTCTACTACACCGAAGGAGAGCACTTGGTGTTGCTTTATGAAAACGGCGAGCACGAAACCAAATACAGTTTAGATAGTGATATTCTCACTTTAGAAATGGAAGAAGGTGCGCTTTACGCCGTGCTAAACCGGGTTCGGTGACATGATACAAAGCAAATCGAGATGACTATTTAGACGAACAGTCAAAATGTATTCATCAACTTGGGTAAAAACGAGGTATTTAAACATAATACCTCGTTTTTTTAATTGTCTGCGGTTAAGCTAGCTCAAAATAAAATTACCAGCGTTTGCAAACAACAACGTATCCAAGAAGTGTCTCGAATAGACACAAGATCAATGTATTATATCTAGTCAGAAGGATTCCGACATGGCTCAAACACCTCAAGCCAAATACCGTAAAGATTATAGCTCACCATCTCATACTATTTCCGACATCGATTTAACTTTCGATCTTCATGACACCGCGACCATTGTAACCGCGGTTTCTCAAGTTAAGCAGTTAAAGGAAGACACAAGGCTTCAATTGGAAGGTGAGAGTCTTAAGCTGATTAATATCTCTGTTAACGGTGAGGATTGGACAAGGTTTGAAGAAAGGGAAGGTTTGTTAGAGATTAGCGCACTACCTGAATCGTTCGAACTGAAAATAGTCACTGAAATTAATCCCGAAGAAAATACGGCTTTGGAAGGTTTGTATAAATCGGGTGGTGCATTCTGTACTCAATGTGAGGCTGAAGGTTTCCGTCGAATTACATATTATATGGATCGTCCAGATGTATTAGCGAAGTACACAACGAAAGTAATCGCAGACAAAGTGGGTTATCCATTCTTACTGAGTAACGGCAATCGTATTGCAGAAGGAGATTTAGAAGGCGGTCGTCATTGGGTTCAGTGGCAAGACCCACACCCAAAACCGGCTTATCTATTTGCACTTGTTGCTGGGGATTTTGATGTCCTTCGTGATAAGTATGTGACCAAATCCGGGCGTGATGTGGCTTTAGAAATCTTTGTCGACAAAGGTAACCTTAATCGCGCTCCTCATGCAATGACGTCTCTTATCAATTCAATGAAGTGGGATGAAGAACGATTCGGTCTAGAGTATGACCTCGATATCTACATGATTGTTGCAGTTGATTTCTTCAATATGGGCGCAATGGAAAACAAAGGTCTTAACATCTTTAACTCTAAATTTGTTTTGGCCAATGAGCAAACGGCAACGGATACTGACTACTTAGGCATAGAAGCGGTAATTGGTCACGAGTACTTTCACAACTGGACAGGCAATCGCGTTACTTGCCGAGACTGGTTTCAGTTGAGTTTGAAAGAGGGACTTACTGTATTCCGCGATCAGGAATTTTCGTCGGATTTAGGTTCACGAGCGGTGAATCGTATTAACAACGTAAGAATTATTCGTGGCCCACAATTCGCAGAAGATGCGAGTCCTATGTCACATCCAATTCGTCCAGAAAAAGTTATAGAAATGAACAACTTCTATACTTTAACGGTATACGAAAAGGGCAGTGAAGTTATCCGAATGATGCATACACTGCTGGGAGAAGAAGGTTTCCAGAAGGGTATGAAGCTCTACTTTGAGCGCCATGATGGTACAGCGGCAACCTGTGAAGATTTTGTCGCGGCTATGGAAGATGCATCAGGTGTCGATCTGAAACAATTCCGCCTATGGTACAGCCAGTCAGGTACACCAACGGTATCTGTTACAAGTGAGTATGATTCAGCGGCACAAACGTATTCGCTTACTGTTTCTCAGCGCACTGAACCGACTCATGAGCAGCAAGAAAAGCAGCCGTTACATATTCCATTTGATGTTGAGTTGTACGCGGAAAACGGTGATGTCATTGAGTTACAATGTAACGGTAAAAAAGTTGAAAATGTTCTTAACGTCACCGAAGCGAAGCAAACCTTCGTATTTGAAAACGTATCTGAACAACCAGTGCCGTCTTTACTTCGTGAGTTCTCTGCTCCAGTAGTTCTCAAGTACGATTATAGCGATGAAGAACTGATTTTCCTGATGGTGCATGCGCGCAATGACTTTGCTCGTTGGGATGCTGGTCAAATGCTGTTAGCAAAATACATTCGTAGCAACGTCGAAGCAGTACAAAACGGTCAAGATGTTGAACTGTCTCCAGCGCTGATTGATGCCTTCCGAGGTGTATTATTGTCAGATAAGCTTGAACCAGCATTTATTGCTGAGATGATGGCATTGCCAAGCCACAATGAAGTATCCGGTTGGTACAAACAAGTGGACGTGGATGCCGTTGCTAAAGTGCTTAAATCGATCAAAGTGAAGTTGGCTGCTGAGTTGGAAGACGAGTTTGGCGCGCTTTATCATAGCTTGAAGCAGGTTGAATACACGATCGATCACGCAGCGATCGGTAAGCGCTCTTTGCGTAACACTGCATTAGCTTATCTCGCGTATACGGAACAAGGCAATGAGTTAGCAGAGAAGCAGTATTTCGCTGCGAATAACATGACAGACACCATTGCCGCAATGAGTGCCGCGAATAGTGCGCAACTAGCATGCCGCGAAACACTGATGTCTAATTATAGTGATAAGTGGAAGCATGATGGTCTGGTTATGGACAAGTGGTTTACGTTGCAGGGTACTAACCCAGCAGATAACGTACTCGATGTGATCAAGGACACGATGAGTCATGAAGCATTCAGTTTGAAAAACCCAAATCGAACTCGCAGCCTTGTTGGCTCTTTCCTGAATATGAACCCAGTGCGTTTCCATGCTAAGTCAGGTGAGGGTTACAAGTTCGCAGGTGAGATTTTGCAAGAGCTGAATAGCAGTAACCCGCAAGTTGCTTCGCGTCTGATTGATCCATTGCTTAAGTTCCGCAAATATGATGAAGAGCGCCAAGCGCTAATTAAAGCAGAGCTTGAAGTACTCAAATCGATGGATAACTTAGCCAAAGACCTATTTGAAAAGGTTAACAAAGCTCTGGAAGCGTAATCGCTGCACGAAACAGTAGCACTTTATAGTGCTACTGTTTATTTATACAGTTTTTTCTGGTCGTGATAAATATCGTTACTTTTTTAACCAAACAAAATGAATCATTACTACTTTTCACTCAACATTTCTTATCAAACTTTTCTCGCTCATTACAATGGTGCGGCGAGCAACGTTTTAGTGGTGACAGACAATGGCTTACGTTTACAATTGCCAGCATCAAGGTTTAGACCTTTTCTTAGTCAAATTGGCCTTAAGGGGCGTTTTTGTTTAACAACTGACCAAAATAACAAGTTTCTTAAGTTAGAAGTTCTGTGAGCAACTGATTTTATAGGAGTTTAAATAGTGCCTTAGTCACATTATCGAACATTTCACCTCCTACCACTCCTAAAAGAATTAACTATTTATCAATAAAGCTTTTACAATAAAGCGGCATTACCCGTGTTAAGCACTATGCTTACAACAACCCTCAAAAAATATATACAATTCTAATTGTGGAGTGTGATTATGACCGCGCGTGAAACTCTGATGCCGGTTCTGCTTGAAAAAGTCTATAAACTGATTCAAGACAAACTCGAGCTTGCTCATCAACCTTTAGTCACTCAACTTGCTCAGCATTTATTCAATAACATATCTCAAGACGATCTAGTCGAACGAAACGAATCTGACTTGTATGGTGCTGTCGTCAGCCTTTGGCACCATATCAATGAGAAAAAAGCAGATGATGTGTCGGTCCGAGTTTTTAACCCGACCGTTAGTCGCCAAGGGTGGCAATCCACGCACACCATTGTCGAAATCGTGGTTCCTGATAGTCCTTTCCTCGTTGACTCGGTAAAAATGGCACTGAGTCGTTTAGATTTAGCGTCTCACTTAATGCTTCATGGCCCTACCCAGATTGAACGCAACAAAAAAGGTGAGATTACCAGTATCAATGAAGGTGCAGGTGTACTTCAGTCGCTGTTCCATGTTGAAGTTGACCGCTTGAGCGCAAAAGAGACGATGAGTTCTCTAAAAGAAGAGCTGCTTAAAATACTCACAGATACTGCTTTGGTCGTTCAAGATTGGCTGCTGATGGTTGAAAAACTGGAAGAAGTGACGAATCAAGTTGAAGCACAACAAGGTAAGGTAGCGGTGGAGCGTGATCGTTACGAAGAGACACTTAAATTTCTTCGTTGGTTAGGTGACCACAATTTCACGTTCATGGGTTACAAAGAATACGATCTCGTCAATGTTGACGGTGATACCGAACTTCGCCCAACAGCTGATAAAGGCCTTGGGCTTTTCGGCAATCGCAATCGTGTCCGCAGCGTGAAGCTTTCTGATTTTCCTGACTCTGCACGTCTGGAAGCGAAAAAACCATTCTTGCTGATCATGACTAAAGGCAATACGCCTTCACGAATTCACCGCCCGGCTTATACCGATTACATCGGTATCAAGAAATTTGATAAAGACGGCAAAGTTGTCGGTGAGCACCGTTTCACTGGCCTTTATACCTCTGCTGTGTATAACCAGAGTGTCGAAAGCATTCCGTTAATTCGTGAAAAAGTAGAACGTATTCTGGCCGCAAGTGGCTATCGTGAAGGTTCGTACTCTTACAAAGCACTGCACAATATTCTTGAAAATTACCCTCGCGATGAACTACTTCAAGCGAAAGAAGAAGAACTCCTTGAAGTGGGCATGGGTGTGGTGCAGATGCAAGACCGCGATATGCTTCGCCTGTTTGTTCGCAAAGATCCGTTTGGTCGTTTCTTCAGCTGTATGGTGTACGTAACGAAAGATCGTTATAACACTGAGCTTCGTCGTCAGACTCAGCGAATCCTAAAACAATATTTCGGTTGTGATAAAGAAGTCGAGTTTACAACTTATTTCTCAGAGAGCCCACTAGCCCGAACTCATTACATTGTTCGTGTTGATAACAACAACATGGACGTAGACGTTAAAACGATTGAGCAAAACTTAATGGAAGCATCTTCAACTTGGGATGATCGCTTGTCTGACGCGATTGTTGCGAACTTCGGTGAAAGTAAAGGTCTGCCTTTATCGAAAGAGTATCTACGTGCATTCCCTCGTTCGTACAAAGAAGATGTCATGCCTGGCTCTGCAGTAGCAGATATTGAACGTCTTGAAGCGCTCAGCGATGACAACAAGTTAGGTATGTTGTTCTATCGTCCACAAGAGCTGGGTTCAGATTCAAAATCAGTTCGTCTCAAACTTTACCATCGAGATGAACCTATTCACCTTTCAGACGTGATGCCAATGTTGGAAAACTTGGGTCTACGAGTTATTGGTGAGTCACCTTATGAAGTTCGTAAAGCGAACGGTCAGGTGTATTGGATCCTCGATTTCTCAATGCTTCATAAGAGCGAAAAGACAGTTGATCTTCGTGAAGCTCGTGATCGTTTCCAACAAGCATTTGCTGCAATTTGGGCTGGTGAACTGGAGAGTGATGGTTTCAACCGCCTAGTACTGGGTGCTTCATTGACGGGTCGTGAGATATCGATTCTTCGTGCCTACGCGCGTTACATGCGTCAGGTGGGTTTCCCGTTCAGTCAACAATACATTGAAGAAACGCTAAGCCACTATCCTGAATTAGCAAAAGGTTTGGTAGAACTATTTGCTAAGCGTTTTGATCCTAAATTTAAGGGCAGTCAGAAAGGCCAGACTGAACTGACTAATAAGATCACAGAGCAACTTGATCATGTAGAGAGCTTGGATGATGATCGTATCATCCGTCGCTATGTAGAAATGATCAGTGCAACGCTGCGTACTAACTACTATCAGCTAGACGCGAATAAGCAGAATAAGCCTTGGCTATCGTTGAAGATGAAGCCGAGTGACATTCCAGAAATTCCTCAGCCAGTTCCTGCATTTGAGATCTTTGTATATGCACCGGATATCGAAGGTGTTCACCTACGTGGTGGCAAGGTAGCTCGTGGTGGTTTACGTTGGTCAGATCGTCAAGAAGACTTCCGTACAGAAATCTTGGGTCTGGTAAAAGCGCAGCAGGTTAAGAACACGGTTATTGTTCCGGTTGGTGCAAAAGGCGGTTTTGTTTGTAAACGTCAGCACACTCTAAGTGGTCGTGATGAGATCTTTGCTGAAGGTCAACGTTGTTACAAACGCTTTATTCGCGCACTTCTAGACGTATCAGACAACATTATCGAAGGGGAAGTGATCCCGCCGAAGGGCGTTGTTCGTCATGATGAAGATGACCCGTATTTGGTTGTTGCGGCAGATAAAGGTACAGCGACATTCTCTGATTTAGCGAACTCCGTATCTGATGAGTACAACTTCTGGCTAGGTGATGCTTTTGCTTCTGGTGGTTCTAACGGTTACGACCACAAAGCTATGGGTATTACAGCGAAAGGTGGTTGGGAATCAGTAAAGCGTCATTTCCGCGAAATGGGTATTAACTGTCAGACTACAGACTTCACTGCTATCGGTGTTGGTGATATGGCTGGTGACGTATTTGGTAACGGTATGTTGCTGTCTAAGCATATTCGTTTGCAGGCTGCGTTTAACCACATGCATATCTTCATTGATCCAAACCCAGATTCAGCGAAGAGCTGGAAAGAGCGTGATCGTTTATTTAAGTTACCTCGTTCAAGCTGGGAAGATTATAACACCAAGCTAATTTCTAAAGGTGGCGGCATCTTCTCTCGTCGAGCGAAGTCGATTGCTTTGACACCAGAAATCCAGAAGATGATCGGTACTAAGAAAGCGTCATTAGCGCCAAACGACCTCATCAAGATGCTGCTTAAGATGGAAGTTGATCTTCTATGGAATGGTGGTATTGGCACCTACGTTAAAGCGTCAAACGAAACGCATACTGATGTTGGTGACCGTGCTAACGATGTTCTGCGTATCGATGGGCGAGACTTGCGTGCAAAAGTTGTCGGTGAAGGTGGGAATTTAGGTATGACTCAGCTGGGTCGTATCGAGTATGCCCTGACTGGCGGCCGCGTAAACACGGACTTTGTTGATAATGTCGGTGGCGTGGATTGTTCGGATAACGAAGTTAACATTAAGATCTTCCTCAATGGCTTGGTGGCCAATGGCGATCTAACCGTTAAGCAGCGTAATAAGATCCTTGAGTCCATGGAAGATGAAGTGGGTGAGATTGTTCTTGATGACGCTTACTGCCAATCTGAATCTATCTCTGTGACTGAACAGCAGGGTACGTCGCTCGTCAAAGAGCAGATTCGCTTTATTCACGATTTGGAGAAAGCGGGTCACCTAGACCGTGCACTTGAATACATCCCAGATGATGAAACGCTACTTGAGCGTGAAAAGCTAGGTAAAGCATTGACTCGCCCTGAGCTGTCAGTACTGGTTGCTTACGGCAAGATGGTTCTGAAAGAAGAGCTGGTTCACGATGACATTGCCAACGATGATTACCATGCACAGCAACTAGTCAATTACTTCCCAACTGAGTTACGCCGTAACTATACGCAGCAAATGGATAACCATCCGCTGCGTGCTGAGATTATTGCAACAGCACTTGCAAATCAGATGGTGAACGAAATGGGTTGTAACTATGTGACTCGTCTACAAGAAGAGACAGGTGCACATGTTGTTGATATAGCAAATGCTTACGCTGCGTCACGTGAAATCTTCGGTTTAGGTGATGTGCTTAAGTCACTGCGCGAACTCGACAATGAAGCGTCAACAGAAGCGCAATACGACATGATGTTCTATGTTCGTCGAACGTTGCGCCGTCTCTCTCGCTGGTTGTTACGCAACCGCACTGGCCGCCAATGTGTGAAAGCACTGATCGAACTTTATCAAGGTGATGTTGAAACGATCAAAGCCAAACTAGACGATATGCTGGTGCCTGCTGAAGTCGAAGAGCACAATGAAATGGCTCAGGCGTGGGTTGAACAGGGTATTAGTCCTGAGGTTGCTAATTATGTTGCGCGTTTGTCTAGCCTATATTCAGTACTGGATATTTCAACAGTGGCTCGAGAGAAAGGCAAATCGATAGAGCAGAGCGCTAAGCTGTATTTCAACTTAGGCGATCGTCTGTCTCTTCATTGGTTCTTGAAGCAGATCAATGGTCAGGCTGTTGATAACCATTGGCAGGCACTGGCAAGAGCAGCGTTCCGTGAAGATCTTGATTGGCAGCAACGACAGCTAACAGGCCAGGTATTAAGTTGCAGTTGTGCACCGGAAGATCTCGATGTGATGAAAGCTTTGGATGATTGGATCGAAAATAATGAAATTTCGCTCCATCGCTGGGAAAACATCCTTAATGAGTTCAAAGTTGGATCAGTGCATGAATTTGCTAAGTTCTCAGTGGCGTTACGTGAGTTGATGTTACTTAACTTAAACTGTTCAGCTAACGAGTAATTGACACATTTCGTTGAATTATTCGGTAAAACAGTAAATAATACAGCCCCGTTTATACGGGGCTTTTTTCTATCGGAGGCACAATGCTTTACCGTCTAGCCAGAACTGGCTTTTTCCAACTTGATGCCGAAAAGGCACATGATCTCGCAATTCAAAACTTCAAACGTTTTACCGGTACACCTCTCGATCTTCTTTATCGTCAACAACTTCCTAATCGTCCAGTCGAATGTATGGGCTTGACTTTCCGTAACCCTGTTGGTTTAGCAGCGGGTTTGGACAAAAACGGTGAATGTATTGAAGCTTTCGACGCAATGGGCTTTGGCTTTGTTGAAGTCGGGACAGTAACGCCAAGACCTCAAGCCGGTAACGATAAACCGCGTCTTTTCCGTTTAGTGGAAGCTGAAGGTATTATCAACCGAATGGGCTTTAACAACTTAGGTGTCGATAATCTGGTTGACAACGTAAAGAAAGCTAACTTCGATTGTGTGCTGGGTATTAATATCGGTAAGAACAAAGATACACCGATTGAAAAGGGTGCCGAAGACTATCTGATCTGTATGGAAAAAGTGTATGAGCACGCAGGCTATATCGCCGTGAACATCTCATCGCCAAATACTCCAGGATTACGATCACTTCAGTACGGTGAAGCTTTGGATGAACTGCTGTCTGAATTAAAAGTGAAGCAGGCCGAGCTAACTGAGAAGCATAATAAGTATGTACCACTTGCACTTAAGATCGCTCCGGATCTTAGTGATGATGAGATCAGCCAGATCTGCGAGTCTTTACTGAAGAACAACATTGATGGTGTTATCGCGACAAATACAACATTGGATCGCAGTGTTGTTGAAGGAATGAAGCATGCCAATGAAGCAGGTGGGTTGAGTGGCCGTCCGGTTCAATCTCGAAGTACTGAAGTTGTTCGTCGTCTACATGAAGAGTTGGGAGAGCAAATTCCGGTTATCGGGGTAGGTGGTATTGACTCATACGTTGCAGCGAAAGAGAAAATGATGGCAGGCGCGCAACTTGTCCAAGTTTACTCTGGTTTTATCTATCATGGTCCAACTCTTGTAAGAGATATTGTTAAAAACCTATGATGGTATAAGTGACGCTGTCACACTGGCGTAAAGCCTGAATTTACTCAGTTTTTGAAGAGGAGATGATTTATCATTTCCTCTTTTTTTTTGTTCATTAGCGAATAGAATTTCGGTAATTGTATGGGAAGGTAATTTAGAGTTTTACCTGAATTGACTTTTACACGAGATTGGAATGATGCTTAAACCGAGTGACAAATGGACTTGGTACTATGATGACACAGAGCAGCACCTGATGCTGGATCTGGGTGATGATATGGTATTCAAGACAAATCTTTCCAAAAAGTTGATTGTAGATTGCGCAATCGGTGTTAACGAATTCTCCGTTGATGATGCTTCTGCTTACCAAACATACAAAGAGCAAATTGCTCATCTAGACCTTTCAGAGCCTCGTCAGGCTGAATTAGCCCTCTATTGTGTTGCAGCAAAGCGCTTCCATAAGCCAGTCCAACCCAAGAGCTGGTTCTTTGATTGTCTCTCAGATGGTCTAAATGTGCCTGTAGAAGGTGATTTTGTCCAATTGTCGAACAATTATAGCAATGGCTACTTCTTGGTATTGGAAGTAGGAGACAGTGCCAGCTTGTGTGCATCGATTAACTTGGAAGCATTTGTTCTTAATGGCGTCAAATCCCTTCAATTTGGCCAGGCGATTAAAGTTATGCATGATCGCATGAATACCGCCAATCATATTCTCTCTGGTCAGACACAACCTATGGCTCTGGTCAGCTAACAATTCGTTCCTTTGTTTCATTTCCCTGTCGGCCTTCGAGCCGACTTTTTTTGCTTAAAACCACTTTCATTTGAGACTGAAGGTAGGGGATAACGTGAGTTATCCATAATTTCTCGATTTATCTATCAATAAAATATTCCCACTTCTGATACTGCTACGCTCCTGATTTAACCTTTTTATTCCCCAATTAGCCACTTTCTGTAATTTAATTACGCGAAATATTTTTATTGGTATAGTCCATTTTTGGTGTGAATAAGTATTCACTACCAATTAAAGCCTTACTAACTGTACAAAGTTGTCTTAGCTTTAAACTTCGGTTTGAAAGTAAATGATCCGCATTAATATGCTGATGTTTTGTTCAATTGAGTGTATTGAGGGAAAGATAAAGGTGGATTGAACTAACGTAATTGATGTGAGGCAGGTATAATGAAGGGTCATTTATCAAGAATTTAAGAACACTATGCATCAATATCTTGCGGTTACGTCCAACGGTTTGGAAAACTTGTTGGTTGAAGAGTTAACTAAGCTAGGGATCGCGAATGCCAAACCTGTTCAAGCAGGGGTACGCTTTAAAGCATCAAATGAGCAAATTTATCGTTGTTGCTTATGGAGCCGTTTAGCGTCGCGTTTCGTCCGTGTACTATCTGAGTTCACTTGTAACGATGATATGGATCTCTATCTAGCAACGTCTTCAGTGAATTGGGTCAATCAATTCCATAGTTCGAAGATGTTTGTTGTTGATTTCAATGGTACTAACCGTGAAATCCGCAATAGCCAGTACGGTGCAATGAAAGTGAAAGATGCTGTAGTGGATAGTTTCGAGAAAAAGAACCTTCCAAGACCTTCGATCAGTAAAGATCGTGCCGATCTTCGTATCCATGTGCGTCTACATCGTGATAAAGCGATTCTTGGTGTGGATATGGTGGGTGGCGGCCTTCATCAACGTGGCTATCGCCCAGAATCTGGCCGTGCGCCACTTCGAGAAACACTAGCGGCTGCTATTATACAGCGTAGTGGCTGGAGTGCTGATAAGCCGCTGTTAGACCCTATGTGTGGTTCCGGTACGCTCTTGATTGAAGCGGCCATGATGGCGGCGAACATGGCTCCTGGCGTAAACCGTGAGAAATGGGGCTTTGAGTCTCTAGAAGACTTTGAACCTGAGCTTTGGGCTGAGATTAAATCAGAAGCCGCAGTACAGGCGAGAAGGGGCGTCAAGAAACTTGACACCAAGTTTTTCGGCTTTGATAACGACGCGCGAGTGCTTAAAACCGCAAAAGACAACGCGCGCCGAGCAGGTGTTGACTCTCTGATTGAATTTAACCTTGGTGATGCTGCGCAAGTTAAGCGCCCTAAAGAGTTTGAAGTGGGCGTTATTGTTTCAAACCCACCATATGGTGAGCGTTTAGGTACTCATCCTGGCTTGATTGCTCTGTACACGGCATTTGGTGCTCAGCTGAAGACTGAGTTCGGTGGTTGCCAAGCGTCTATTTTCTCTAGCTCTGATGAGCTTCTAAGCTGTTTGCGCATGCGTGCAGACAAACAGTTCAAACTGAATAATGGTGCGTTACCGTGTCACCAGAAGAATTATTCTATTAGTGACCGTCCGGTAGAGAATAAAGGTGACAATGTCACAGAGTCTCTGATTGCACCTGATTTTTCTAACCGCTTGAAGAAGAACATTGCCAAAATTGGTAAATGGGCGCGTAAAGAGAAGCTCGATTGCTACCGAATCTATGATGCAGACTTACCGGAATACAATGTCGCTATCGATGTTTACCTCGATCACCTTGTGATTCAAGAATACGCGGCACCAAAGAATATCCCAGAGGAAAAGGCTAAGCGCCGTCTGACAGATATCATTCGCGCAGCCATTCAAGTAACGGGTACGGAAGCTAATAAAGTTGTACTTAAAGTCCGTGAGAAGCAGAAAGGTCGTTCACAGTACCAAAAGCTGTCTCAAGAGTCTGAAACACTCAATGTGCATGAGTATGGTGTGCAGCTTAAAGTAAACCTGCATGACTACTTAGACACAGGCTTGTTCTTAGACCATAAGATTACACGTCGTAAACTCGGTGAAATGGCTCAAGGTAAAGACTTTTTAAATCTGTTTGCTTACACCGGATCTGGCACGGTGCATGCCGCTTGTGGTGGTGCTAAATCAACAACAACCGTTGATATGTCGAATACCTATCTAGAGTGGGCAAAAGAAAACATGAAACTGAATGGCCAAGTTGGCCGTCAGCATAGATTCGAGCAAGCTGATTGTCTACAGTGGCTTGAGCGCTCAACGGCACAATTTGATCTTATCTTTATCGATCCGCCAACGTTCTCCAACTCTAAGCGTATGGAACAAAGCTTTGATGTACAGCGAGATCATATTCAGTTAATGAAGAACCTTAAGCGTTTGCTTCGCAATGGCGGTACGATTGTGTTCTCAAACAATAAGCGTCACTTTAAGATGGATATAGAGGGTTTGGATGAACTTGGCTTAGTTGCAAAAAATATTTCACACCAAACTTTACCAATGGATTTTTCGCGCAATAAACACATTCATAACTGCTGGGTTTTGACTCACAAGGAATAGTAGGTCACACGTGATCACTTTATACAGTACAGAAGGGTGCCATCTATGTGAGATGGCATTTGACCTTACAAAACAGCTCAATATTTCTCATCAGGTCGAGATTGTCGAAATTGCTTTCGACGATGAATTGTTTTCTCGTTACGGTGTCACCATTCCGGTGCTCAATTATCAAGGTAGCGAGCTTAATTGGCCGTTTGATTTACAACAATTACAGCTTTGGTTAGACGAAAATGGCATTACTTACAATAAATAATGGATTACTGGCCTATGGTGATCATCCTCTTCTAGATAACGCAGATTTCGCATTGCAAGAGAATGAACGCGTTTGTTTGGTTGGTAGAAACGGTGCGGGTAAATCGACGTTAATGAAAGTGCTTGCCGGTGAGGTGGCACTCGATGATGGAAAGCTAACAGTTACCCAAGATGTTGTCGTTTCACGCCTAGAGCAAGACCCACCAAGAAACCAAGAAGGTACTGTGTTCGATTATGTTGCTGGTGGGCTAGCAGAAATCGGCGAGCAGATTAAGATCTATCAAGATCAGCTCGATCTGATTGCGGTTGACCCATCAGAGCAGAACATCAATAAGCTTGCACGTATTCAAGAGAACCTAGAACACTCTGGTGCGTGGCGCTTTGAAGACCGTATCAAGAACGTGCTCGCTGCGCTTAAGCTCGATGGCCACACCAAACTGACTGACCTTTCTGGAGGTTGGCAGCGCAAAGCAGCGCTTGCGAGAGCATTGGTTCGCGATCCAGACGTATTATTACTTGATGAGCCAACTAACCATCTTGATGTCACAACGATTGAATGGTTAGAGAGCTTCCTCAAAGACTTCCGTGGCTCGATTATCTTTATCTCTCACGACCGTGCGTTCATCAAATCGATGGCGACACGTATTGTCGACCTTGATCGCGGCAAACTGGCTTCTTTCCCAGGTAACTATGACAACTACCTAGTCGATAAAGAAGAGATGCTCAGGGTCGAAGAAATGCAAAATGCAGAATTCGATAAAAAGCTCGCTCAAGAAGAAGTGTGGATTCGTCAAGGTATCAAGGCTCGACGTACCCGTAACGAAGGGCGCGTACGTGCGCTTAAAAAGCTACGTGAAGAGCGAAGTGATCGCCGTGAAGTGCAGGGCAAAGCAAATATCCAGATTGATGATGCGTCACGCTCAGGCAAGATCGTGTTTGAAGCAAAGAACATCAACTACGACATTGATGGCAAGTCGATCGTTAAGGATTTCTCTTTCAATATCATGCGCGGTGACCGCATCGCCCTGATTGGACCAAACGGCTGTGGTAAGAGTACGCTGCTTAAGCTGTTACTGGATGAACTTCAGCCTGAGTCCGGTGAGCTCCACTGTGGCACTAAGCTAGAGGTGGCTTATTTTGACCAGTACCGTGAAGTACTAGATCCTGAAAAGTCGGTGATTGATAACCTAGCTGATGGTAAACAAGAAGTCATGGTTGGTGGTCGTCCGCGCCATGCGTTGAGCTATCTGCAAGATTTCTTATTTGCGCCTAAACGTGCTCGTACTCCGGTTAAAGCACTCTCCGGAGGCGAGAAAAACCGTTTATTGCTGGCAAGAATATTCCTAAGGCCAAACAACTTGTTGGTGCTAGATGAACCAACCAACGATTTAGATATCGAAACTTTGGAACTTTTAGAAGATTTGCTTGCCAATTATCAGGGTACGCTTTTACTTGTCAGTCATGATCGTCAGTTTGTCGATAACACAGTAACGACAAGCTGGATTTTTGAAGGTGAAGGCGTTATTGAGGAATTTGTTGGTGGTTATCACGATGCGCAGCAACAACGTATTCAAACTCAGAAGGCTCGCGCGTCTGAAAAACCAACAAAAAGTATTAAACAGGTTGAGGAAACTCCCAAAACCGCGGCAGTAAAGAACAAGCCTAAGAAGTTATCTTATAAACTGCAGCGAGAGTTAGAAGCATTGCCAGTCAAACTTGAAGAGTTAGAAGCAGACATTGAGAGCTTACAAAAGCAGGTCAACAGCGCCGATTTCTTTTCAAAACCCGTCGAGCAAACGCAACCCGTATTAGATAAGCTAACTGCTGCAGAGCAGGAGCTTGAAATTGCCTTCGTACGCTGGGAAGAGCTCGAAGCAATGCAACAGGAAAGTTAACGAATAATGAGTAGTAATATGTTTAAACTGTCGTCCATAACATTTGCCGTTGTGACTTCTTTTGGAGCAAATGCTGCAATATACAACGTTTATGATTACCAACCAGTGGTTGACAGTAACGCTAAAACATATGGTGTAGCGGTGGAACCTGAATCAACCAATTGTTGGGGAAACAACTGTGATCAGTCGACATCGAAAGTTGCGTATGAAGAGAAGTTGTATTACGAAGGTTTTAACTATCGTGATGAAGCTCCGTTTCGCTACGAGTTTGGTTATGATTTGTTGGAAGAGGGGTATGACGGTTTTAAGAGCTATTGCAGCAAGTACTTAGGTTACAACAGCACACTATGCGATGATTGGGCTACTGATCAATATACCAACGGCTATGCTCGAGAAAGTTCTGCTGTAAACAACTCCTATGCATATATTGAGAACGCTTCTTCTCAAGTTCAAAGCACCCAAAACAATGTCATTGTTAACAGTTTTGCGACTGGCAGTGGAGATGCGGTTGGTACTTATTATGGTGGAAGCTTGAAAAACCGTACCGTCGCTTATTCAGACACTTCATTAGATTCAACTGGTTATGATCAAAGCAAAGTATGGGCTAAGTCTGGCGCTCTCTATGTTGGCAGTGTGACTAAGCAGTCCACCAATACAAACGACTATTATTCTTATGGAGCTGTTTGGAACGGTAGTACTTTAAATCGTATAAATTGGGTTTCAAACGTAGGCGTAGATGGACGCAGTATGCCGCAAGGTAGTGCACGTGATCTGGCTGATGTATCAGGTACCACATATGCGGTAGGCTACAACTCTGATTCTGATGAAAAGCCCGTTGCCGCTGTTTTTAATTTGACTAACTTAAGCAGTATACCAACCAGCTTTGTTAGCCGGTTCCAGAATCAAAGCAACTACCTTAGCTCTATTTTGACCTCAGTAAACACCAATGGTATCGCAATAGGTGAAGTGAAGTACTCTACACCTTTAAATGGTGCTTATGCTAACAGTCTGTTTTACATCACAGATCCTGCAAATCCCAATGGCAGCTACAAAGAGTTCTCAGGTGACATATTCTTTTCTGGAGCTAGTGGTAAAGCGGGCGCTATCAATAACAATGATGAGGTCGTTGGGGCTGTAGATAATCAAACACACCATGAAAGTGGCGGCGGTAAACCAAGATCTCAAAGGGCATTTATTGCACCGCTAACCTCTAATGCCAAAGCACCTCTTAATAATAGAGCTTGGTATCTCGATGACCTGACAAATGATGGCAGTACGTCATCGACTAACAATCAGTTCCGCATTATCGATGCCACAGATATAAATGATGCTGGTGTCATATCAGGTACTGCTTTGTATTGTTCTGGTGGGTATGATACCACTGCGATTGATTCAAAATGTAACGGTGGTATTACTGGTTCAGAAAAGATCGTCGCAGTGAAACTTGTCCCTATTAACGGTGCTACGACGTCTGATATCCAAGCTCGTCCTGTAACTCAAGAAGACAAAGTTGATCGTCAAGGTGGTTCATTGGGCTTCTTTGCTCTGACTCTGCTTGGCTTGTTAGGGTTCCGCAGAAAATAGGTTGAATTTTAATCTAGGGCACAGGTTCACACTTTTGGATCTGTGCTTTTTTATACCTTGAGAAAGGGCGTTTTTTGATCGATTCTTAACAGTGGAGTCATAAAAACTCCACACAAAGTTAATAGTAGTACGTTAGAAAAACTTTATGTATGAGGACGACACTATGAAGAGACAAAAGCGTGACCGCTTAGAAAGAGCCCAGTCTCAAGGCTACAAAGCAGGCTTAAATGGCCGCTCAACGGACTCATGTCCTTACCAACAGATGGATGCTCGATCTTATTGGCTCGGTGGTTGGCGCGATGCCAGGGAAGACAAACACTCTGGTCTCTACAAATAAAAGACTCAATACGACATAAGGAACATATAAAGCCCCAACAACTGGGGCTTTTGTTTAATTATTTAACGCACTATAACTAAAAATTTTGTTACTAAAAAAGCGACTCTAGGGAGTCGCTTTCAAAAAGTTTTCAAATTAAAAAGCAGAGGTGTCTTGGAACAAACCAACTTTAAGATCTTTCGCTACGTAGATCTCTTTGCCATCAACAAGTACACGACCGTCAGCTAGGCCCATAACAAGTTTTCGATTTACAACACGCTTCATATGAATCTCATATGTTACTTTCTTAGCTGTAGGTAGAATTTGACCTGTGAACTTCACTTCGCCAACACCAAGAGCACGCCCTTTACCTTTGCCGCCAACCCAGCCAAGGAAGAAGCCGACTAGCTGCCACATTGCATCAAGGCCTAAACAACCAGGCATTACTGGATCTCCAGGGAAGTGGCAATCAAAGAACCATAGATCTGGAGTAATATCGAGTTCTGCTAGAATCAGACCTTTACCGAAATCACCTTCAGTTTCAGACATCTTAGTCACGCGGTCCATCATCAGCATATTTGGCGCTGGAAGCTGAGGATAGCCTGGGCCAAATAGCTCGCCTTGACTTGAGGCAAGTAGGTCTTCGCGGTTATAAGAATCACGTTTGTTTTGCATTATCAATTACTCCAAATTTTGATAGCAGCATGTTAGTGAACACGTGTACGCTAAACAACTCCGATCAGTCTAAATGTGACCAATCTTTGCCCTAAGAGAACCAGTTTTTGATGCGTTCCACAAATCCTTGAGGAAGTTCATGTTTTTCAAAGTTTTCAATTCGCTCCGCAATCTTCTTGATCACACTCGTTTCATCATCGCCACGGAAAGGTTTACCCATGATGATAGGAATTGCTTCATCAACCGTTTCCACTGACCAGATATGAAATTCATTATTTTTGATACTTTCTACTACATCTTTATGAAGAGCTAGGTGTTTTAAATTCGTTTTAGGGAGGATGACGCCTTGTTTACCTGTTAAGCCTTGATGTTTACAAACACGATAGAAACCTTCAATTTTTTCATTAAGACCTCCAACTGCTTGAACTCGACCAAATTGATCAACGGCACCAGTCACTGCGATTTGTTGGTCAATTGGATACTCAGATAGGGCACTCACAAAAGAACATAATTCAGCGAGTGTCGCACTGTCACCATCAACTTCACAATAAGACTGTTCAAATACGACTGAGGCCGAATATGGCAGTGGTTCATCCAGTTGTAGAGCGCTTGAAACAAATGCTTGCATGATCATCATACCTTTAGCATGCAAATTACCGCCCAGTTCAGCTTTTCGTTCTACATCGGAAATATCGCCATCACCAAAATGAATGACACATGAAATACGGGCCGGTTCACCATAGGAAAGTGGGTGTCCAGACACATCAATGACGGTTAAACCGTTGACTTGGCCGACACATTCACCTTGGGTTTCAATGATTACCTGCCCATCTAAGATATCTGACAATGCGCGCTCGGGGAGATAAGATTCGCGTTGATACTTTGCGTCTAATGCTTTGTCTAATGCGCCTTCATCAATAATGCGTTCATCAGCATAAAGACAAGCTTCCTGAAAAATAGCTAAGTGCCATAGCGGTTCAATCGGCATATAGCGCTGATCTTCAGTGTATCTAGCTCCTGCTACCATTAGTCTGTGGATAGCTCCACGAGAGAGAGTCGGTAAGCTGTGTTCTTTCAGAAGAGATGATAAGTAGCCTAAATATAGTTCTAACGATTGTTCACTTAAAGTGATGTCGTGTTCAATCTCAGTGTAAGACGCTAAACCTGTATAGAGTTCACTATCCATATATTCGAGGTCAGCGATTTGGTCTCTGTCGCCAACAACAACGAGTTTAACGTCATAGGTTAGGCTAGGAACACTACAAGTAATATTACGTGGTGTTGTATTGACTGGAGTAATCTCTTGGCCTAAAAAAACCGATTTGAATACTGGCCAGCTGCTTGGATTCGCGAGTAGCATATTGGCAGAAACAATCAGAAAACCACCATCTGCTTTCGCCAACAATCCAGCTTTTTGAGCGGTAATGTCACCTGATTCGTTGCAAGAGTAGCTACCAATGAGCTCGTTTACGCTAATACTTTCTGTAGCAACTACGTGACTGCCAGAAAAGAAAGATAAACTATGCTTAATTTGGGAACGATAGAAAGCGTTATCTGGCGAGTTTATGACGAGAATTCTGGCGAAACCTTTAATAGCCGCGAAGGTTGATAAGGCTTGCTTGAGTCGAGGCTGAACGTCGAGAAACCCCACATTGGGTAGGCGTTCAAATCTCGATATTATATCGTCATAGTTTGTGTATTGTGGAGTGACTGCACGCCAGCTTTCTTGGTTCATTTACAGTATTCATGTACTTGAAAAGGTCAGAAATTATATAGAAAAACGGTTAAGTATGACATAGCGAATTTAATGTGATGATCTTGGTCGATTTTTCTACAATAAAGATTGTAACTATAGTATCATTGAGTTACACTGTCACCCAAACAAAACGAGAACTGTTTAAAATGAAATATCAACAACTTGAAAATTTAGAATGTGGTTGGAAGTGGACGTATCTCATCAGTAAATGGAGGAATGGAGAGGCGATCACCCGACATGTTGATACGAGTGAAGCAGAGGTTGCGGTGAATGAGCTACGCCATTTAGAGCACGAACCGACAAAAGTACTAGAGTGGATAGAGCGTCATATGTCACCTGAGCTGGACAACAAGCTCAAACAAGCTATCCGTGCAAAGCGTAAGCGCCATTTTAACGCGGAGCAAATTCATACCAAGAAAAAATCAATCGATTTGGATTATCGAGTTTGGGAAAAACTGTCTACTCGTGCTAACGAATTGGGCTGTACATTGTCTGATGCCATTGAATATTTGCTATCTGAAGCGTCGCGCAGTGAAAAGGCGAGCAAAGCGGTCAATAGTCTTAAAGAAGATTTGAGTAAGTTACTCGACTAAGGAGCCGATATGCTTTATGTGATTTTAGTCGCTACCATTGTTGTATTCTGGCTAGTGTTGGTTGATAGGCCAGCGTTGCATGTTCAGTTTAAATCAGGACATATCATCAAAGAGAAGGGGCATTTTCCACCTACTTTTCGACACAATGTGCTCGATATTGCAGAGCGTGCCCCCTTTGATGGCGAGCTCAAAGTCTATCAACAACGTGCTGGCTCCAAGTTGGTTTTTTCGAAAAATGTTCCTAAGAAAGTACAGCAGCGAATAAGAAATGTTTTTCCACATCAAGGCTTTCGTTCTAAAGGTAAAAAGAAAGCACATTAAAGTCATCCAAACTGAGATAAGCCCTAGTTAGCCACTAGCTATTTTGTTTTTAAAACAGTGGTTTCTATAGTGATTGTCTGTTTTCACACCTCTCGTAAGTGGGCCG
Organism: Vibrio sp. T11.5; assembly: GCF_027587155.1. Lineage (NCBI taxonomy): Bacteria > Pseudomonadati > Pseudomonadota > Gammaproteobacteria > Vibrionales > Vibrionaceae > Vibrio > Vibrio sp. T11.5. Next base: position 16,531 of record NZ_JAPPTP010000009.1, on the reverse strand, counting down.
AAATATTGTGCTATTATTATTTTTATGACCCAATGCTGAGCTTTCACACTTGTTACTCACCAACAAAAAATACAATCAAGAGGCTAACCAGCTTGCGAGCGACATTGCATTATCAACGAGAGAACGTTATGCCAAATGGTTGGTAAGCTTAAAGTATGTTCTTGACCAGTCTGATGTAGATTCTGTACTTAGCCGTCAGAGCGAGTTTTGCGACACGGTAATCCTTAACGAAAAAGAACGAGTCATGGCAAACCAGCGTTTGTTACTCAAGTGCGAGAAACGCAAAGTTAAGGAGCGACGCCAAGCGGCTGAAGAAAGACAAAAGGTGCATGAAAACGTCATTGAAGATGTTTCGAAATCAGCCATGAAGAGCATGATGGAGCGACTCTCTGAATTGGAAGTTTTGAAACTGTTTGGACGTTTTCCAGATTTTTCCTATTTTTTAAGCACTGCATATTCGCCTTCGGTTAGCTACAGCAAACTTGATGTGTTAGCTGTGAACGATAATCAACTAAAGAATAATCTTTTCGAGCTATGCAGGAACCCCAAATTTTGTGCTCGTCTTGGCAAAACTATCAGAAGTTTCACTGATACTAAGATGGCGATAGGGCTACTAGGCATTGACAACAGCCGTATTCTATTTCCAATTCTCATGGTTAAGCCTTTGCTTCGTTGGGATGAACCTTCGACCAAGCTTATTGCTCCCAAACTCTGGCAGCATATGATATTGACTGCCAACGTAACTCGATTACGCCTGCAGGAGGCTGAAGTCAAATCGCCAGAGCAGGGGGTGGCCATCGGGATTTTACGCACAATTAGTCAGTTTGCCATCGTTAACAATTTTCCAATGATGTTCGAAGATGCATTGTTTGAGCGAATGCAGTTTTATCGGGATAAAAATCGTCGCGAGGAGTATTACGCGTGCGCAGAAATTAAGCCAACAATGAGTATTCTTCCTGAAGTCATTATTAGTCTGGAAAAGTCACTCACTCGTAAAGTGGTCGAATTCATAGATTGGTCACCAACCAACGTACATTTAAAGAATGCTCTGTTAGAAGATCTGGAAGAGACACCAATGTTGGATAGAAGCCCTTATGGTGTCGCACTAGCGCAAGCCCAGGCTTACTCAATATATGATGCTCTTGAACGCAGTCACGTATTTGTTGACAAGCATAAGCCTTTTTGGTTTGCAAACGTGCAAATGCCACCGGATGCATTAAAAGCAATTCGCAACAGCCATCCTGGCCGCATAGAATTAAGTTCCTGAGCTTCAAGTACGTATTTCAATGCACTATAACTAAAAAATTACTACATATACACTATATAACCCAAGATGAGTCGGTATAGACGATTACTTGGGCAGATTCGAGTAATAGCGCTACTACATTGCCTCCTGAATGTGGTTTGGGTGATAGAAGACATCATCAATTTGGGCGCATGAGTAAATGAAAGGTATATGTTTGTTTAGGTCTGAAGCCCTCTGCACTAATGCTGAGAGCTTCTTTTTTATCAAGACTCGATAACAATATCAGCGTTGTCCGTAGTAAATAAGTTGGCTTTGTTTTGTTTGATTAGTTGTGCAGCGTAGGAAGGAGTAACAGCATGTACATCACCTTTAGCTTTCAATGTATATGCTTCCCATGCTTGATCACGGTATTTGCCAGTTTGAGTATATTGAATTAGTACTTTCATCTTGACCTCACTATGTAACGGTTGGTGAACCTAGTATTAACAGTAATGCGATCATTCCAGATATGCACCTGATAAAAATGCAACATAAGATTAACCTCTTTAGTAACGTCATGTGGCACGGGATTCGCACCGGCGCATTGCTCGGGTAGGTTATTACTACTATTTGTCCAATCGATAAAAAACTTTAGCGATTGGCTTCCAAATTATGATGTGTTACGTCAATAACTGGTCATACATGTGCTAAATTTTAATTTTTGTCGAGTTATTGAAGATATTTGATTTAAGCAATTGAATTTAATGGATATATGGATTTATTTAAAAAATTTTAATTATGATTAATAACAAATACATAATGATTATTTCTATATAAATAATCACTCTTGCTCATATATGTAGTCAAATGTCTATAAAACAATCTTTTTGCTGGACGAGCTTCACAGAGATGTATTGTGATGGCTTTCATAAAAAAATGAATTTGTTACTGTAAGCGGGCCTTGGGAGATAATCCAAGTGCCTTACGTTTGCTGTTTCGGGTAAGCAGGCCGGCTCCTCGTGAGCCGGTTCTTTTTATTTTAGCGGTGGATATTGAGCCTTGATTTGTATCACATCATAGTACGGCCTTTCTTTCCTATATATTCGTTTGCCGGCGCGTCATGCTGCAAGTGATTCCGGATAGAAACGGGCGCAGGGTTCCAATTGTGCGACAAGTTAATTTTGATTAGTTAGCCGATGATGCAATGGTTTGCAAACTGATTTTGTAGCGAAATTTCAAAGTTTAGGTTGGTTCTCATCTTTTTTGGGAACAATGTTCATAAAGCAGTTTTACTTTGGGTGAGTTCACATTGGCAATGAACAGTGCTTTCATTGACTACATCGATATAGCTATGGTGATTGCGTCCGACGGGTATATCCAGAAGACGCCTTACGATCTCTTTCTATGAAAGCTTATTGGCTCAGCGTTGAGCCTTTTTTTTGTCTAAACGTTACATTGCAATTCTGAATGAATCACGTCGCCAACTCACTTTGGAAGTATGGTGGAGTTTCAGAGGTCTACAGCCAACCAGCTCCCAGTTACTGATAAGAACCATTGTCAGTAAGCGACATATTTTAAATAAGTAACGGGTGATAGTGGTATTGCTTTCTATTTGTTCACACTTGAAGCAGCCCATGCGTACGGTGAAAGCCTAGTCAGACGGGTAACGCTTTATTACGAATACTCTCGTCAAAATAATAAAGTCTGCGATTGTCGTAAATGATCAGACAATCATGCGATTAGACTCTATGCTTTGTTTAGTCTTGCTTGAAAGGTAAAGTGTCTATGAATTATCTTGTTTGCAACCTGACAGCCATACTCGTGATGGGTTTATTGTCACTTCAGGTAATGGCGACAACCACTCTCAAGTTGGCTTACTCAGATGTTGAATCTTATCCGTTTCAGATGGGAAATGGCACAGAAGTCGCTGATCCTCCCGGGATAGCATTGGATGTTATCAATCGTGTCGCAGAACAGTTAGAGCTGGATGTAAAATATGTTCGTTTACCAGGGAAACGGGTTCTACAAGACATAAGCAATGGAGACGTCGATGGTGGTTTTATTTTTTCCTACAATACCCAGCGTGCACAATATGCTCACTATCCTATGAACGGAGACAAGCCCGACGTTAGCAAACGTATTGCTACTATCGGATACTACTTCTATACACTCCAAGATCATATGTTTAATTGGGACGGAGAAAGTTTAGCGGATCCAGACCAAAAGGTTGGTGCGCATTTGGGTTTTTCGATCGTTAGAGAATTAAAGAAAAAGCAACTAAAAGTATTTGAAGTAAAAACAACAGCGCAGTTGTTTAATATGTTGCAGTTAAAGCGCTTGTCGGCAATTGCAGTCCAAGATACGATGGCAAAACAGTTCTTGAGCAAGCAGAAGATCAGTGATGTAAAGCAAGTTCAGCCAGCCATCGTAACCAAAGATTACTATTTAGTCTTAAGCCATAAATTTGTTGAAACTAATCCTGAACTGGCACAAAAAATATGGCAAGCCATTGAAGAGTTGAGAGAGGATGTCTTTTCACAACATCAAGATAAATATCATTGATCAAAGAGTGTGTTTTACTTGTGACATCGCTGGCCAACGTTTTATAAAGTCTGTTGAAAGATGGAAATCGAAGAGCAGAGAATTTTAACTAGGACCCTAAATGAAGAAACCGTATCTTGGCATCTTGCTAGTAGCCGCAGTATTTCCAACATGGGCTGCGAACAATCCAAACATTGAATTTATCACCCATATCACATGCAAAATGGGAGGTTGCACAATGGTTTGCACTTCCGCTGAGGGAAAAAAAGACGTCAAAGCCAAAGGGATTAATAGTGCAGACATCCTAACTTACAAGAGCGGTACAGTTCAGCATAATTTAGTTGTCGGTTTTCAGAAAATAGTCGTAACTTCACCTGTGGGTACTGAGTCATGTTCTTTAAACAATATTGATAAGGTTGAGAGTCAGTAAACAGCACGGAGCGTAAACCGCTTGGTTGTTGTTCACTGCAATCATTTAAATACCGTTGCTTTGGCCTCGGTTCAGTGGTGTTCGAATAAGTCAGCCACCTTTGCTGAGTATTATTTTGGCCGAAAAACTGACCATGCAAATAACTCAAAATGATTGGTGCAGTGATTAAACGAGAAAGTAAGGGCAAGTAGGGCGGGCATCACACGGCGATTGTTGGTTTAAACGTACTCAACGAACAACTGATTTTTGTAGTGAGTGTCGATAAGCTGTTGTATTTCAGAAACAAAGTACTCATGCTTTTGATAGAATTTATCTCCCATTAACAACGTATGCTGCATGATGTCCTTGACTAACTCTAGCCGTGAACTTGGCAGTAAAAAATGAGGTTTTTGTTGTCTAAGTTTCACTAATAAATCACCGAGCTTTTTAAGCTCAGCCATGATTTTTTTATGCTCTATGCCTTTCTTTTGCATATTGATCTCCCAAAACCAGATGATTAAATGATCTTCACAAGCTATTGCTTTACTGTCTGGCAGGTTCATAGTGTTCATTTGAGATAAATCCGTTTTTTAGATGTAGCCAAAATGTTTGCATTTGCTCTGCTCACATTGTGATGGGTCATGCATACTCGAATGTTATAATAGTGAACTTTATCAAAATAATTGAATATCAAAAAGTCATGCTTACATAGATTTACATTGCTGATGCTGAGATGGATGACATGGAACAAAGCTCCCAAATTTTACTTTTTGAGCTAAGTTTTAAGTGACAGGTAAAATTTTTAGTCATTCAAAGGAACGGGCCAACATGATTGGGTTTATAAAAAATGTGACTATTCTCAGCGTGCTATTCAGTACTCTCAGCGTATCTGAGTCAAAACAGCTTCGATTTGCAGTGGTTCCGAAAGAAGAGAACAACCCTTTTTTTGAGGCAAGCAAAGAAGGGTGTATGGCCGCAGCTAAAGGGTTGAATCAGGTAGAGTGTGTTTATCGAGGCCCCAAAAATGTTGATGTGCGTAAGCAGGACAAAATCATTTCTGCTCTTTTGGATGAGGGGATAGATGGTATCGCTATTGCCGTTCCTCAATCAGAATATATGCTCCAGCGGAGTATAAAAAAAGCACAACAGATGGGGGTTCCCATTATTACGTATGATGCGGATTTTTCACAAGAAGTATTGGAACGTAATCCCACGTTAAGAGCGGCTTATATTGGCACTAACGATTTTGATTTAGGCAAAGCACTGGGTGAGCAGCTTAAATCAATGCTTCCCAATGGGGGGACTCTGATCATTCAAAGTGGCAGACCAGACTCTCCAAATTTAAATCTGAGGATAATGGGGGTTCGTTCAGCGTTGTCTGGTCAAGAGTATGTAAAACCGCCCGGCGAGCGCTTGAAGGGAGCAAACGGTTGGACTGAATTTAGTGACCCTCTGTACAATTTCGGCCAATTTGAACGAGCCTTAGCCGATCTCAACAATGTCCTTAACTCATACCAAGAACGTGAAATTAACGCCATCGTGGCAGTAGGGGGATGGAGCCAATACCTGGATAGATACAAAGACGTCGTCACTCCTCACAAGCAGGCCATGATGGACCGAGAAATCATCATCATTACCGCCGATACAGCGCAGGAACAATTGGTCTATCTAAAGGACAATCTCGCCCACGGAAACGTGGGCCAAAACCCTTATGAGATGGGTAAACAAGCTATCTTAACCCTCTATAAACTGGTCAATAATCAATCCGTAGACGCAGTAATGTATACACCGATGACGCATTGTACTTCTGAGAATTATCGCACTTGCACCAATAACTAACAGTGGAATGGGGGCTAACGAACAACAACCAGAGTAACACGAGCTTGTCGGCTGGCTCATGCTATTTTCCTGTCGACTTATTCGCTCTTACGGCCACCAGTCTTTTATTCTCTTTGTTTTTATCCTGTCGTTTATCTAGATACATATCTTTGTCGGCCTTAGACAAGGCAGAGTTAATGGAGATGTAGTCATTTGGACCAGTTTGACACATACCTATACTTAGAGAGATGTCGTTTCTAATGGAGTGTAATTGCTTCCAGAGTCGAGGTACATAAGTGAAATTGGCATCTTTTTCCCCACATCTTGGCATTATGATCGCGAACTCATCACCGCCCATGCGAAAACAAAGATCAACGCTACGAGATATTCCACGAATACTATCGGCTACTGCAATCAGAACACTATCACCGTCTTCATGACCATAGGTATCATTGAATTTTTTGAAATCATCGACATCAATATATACAACGGTCAGTGGATCATTTCTCGTTTTGGCTTCTCGAAATACTGGCTCAACCAATTCTTCAAATGCTCGCTTGTTGTAAAGGTTGGTTAGAGGATCAAGGCGTACCATATCCTCTAAGCTTTGAGTACGCCGTGCGACTAAGCTTTCTAGGTCACCAACGTAATCAAAGTACTTATTCTTTTCGAATTCAATCTCATGCATCATGCTTCGAATATAAGTATCAAACACATAGGATACATCAAAGTCCATTAGACGATTGATTATTGTACACAACCTATCAGCATTTTGCTTGTCGTCGATATTTTTGCAAATAGTAAAAAAGATAGTTTCTTTTAGATAATTCACTGCAGAAAGGTAGAGTTGGGGGTCGACACCGATTCGTTTGTGGACCAAGCCTATCCGTAATCTATGTTCGACGTAGTCAAGATTTATCTCCTTAGAGAATAGATCCATCACGTATTTTCTTTGGGCCATCATTAATCGTTGCAATGTTCCAGCATCACCAATCAACGACTCAACTTCGGGTATCTGAGTTTGGTGATAGTAAAAAGTATCAACTAAACCATCTATCTCACGGTTAATCATTGTCTTCAGACTCCTTATTTCTTGAAGGTCAGAATCCGTCAGTCGAAAAAGAGAAAGGCGTTGCTTCAATGAGGTTTCAGATATCTTTTGTTGCTCAACAAGAGACTTGTCGGTGACTTTCATACTCAATTTCCTAGCCAAATATTACTTTCGTTATCTTTATCCCAAAATTGTAGTAGAAAAGTTTTATAAAAAAGTATTCGGAGGATTAAAAAAGATTGCTGTTCAAAAGTATGACAGTGGCAATTGGTATGTAACCTAGGACATAGCTAGTATAATAATGATGAGCGCTATAGCTTGAAAAACTGACTTAGACGCTCCTACGCAAGATTACTAGCAACAGTGATAAACAGTCTAAGCGCGGAGACTAAAGATGCTGCGATTTTATGTTCGAATATCGATCAGAACTTTTTACAGTTGTTGATCGCGGGTTGCTCCAACTAGGGTAGTTTTAGTTGAGACTTGAGGAGTACGCTTGATATGCACTATCAAGCGCAATAATTGAGAAGAAATCTAAACAGTGTGTGAGCTTTTATCTCATAATGATTCGATAAGCGTAGCACCCAGGCCCGTTATCGTACTCAACTTGTACCTGTTTACCTGCAGTTTGGGCTGTCAAAGCGATTGAGGTAAAAGATTTGTAACCATCTTCGTTTGCACCATCTGGTACAATTTTGTAGGACTGAATTATATTACCAGGACACTCATCTGCAACTCCCGTAGGAGCAATGATGAATACTGGCCCGTTGTGATCTGCACCAACTTGAGTAGGTGTAAACCAACTTGATGTTACTCTGTCACCGGCAAAAGCTGATGAAGACAAAACTAAGATAAGCCCTAAAAATTTGTTTTTCATAAAACCCCAATTGATTGTTTGCAACTAACATTTGTATCATTTGTCGATTTGTTTTTTGCATGAGTAATGACAAATTCATTTCATGAATCAATGTTAACTTATTGAGAAATTGAAATAAAGTTGATTGACACACAGATCAATTATTCGGTTGAAATGAATATCAATGGCTTGCATGGGTTTGGCTATGTGGATTGGCATCCCTACAGAAGCGTTAGCTAAGTGCGCATTATGTATATTATGTTAAATGACAAACTGCAAATAGAAAGCACTCTTGCACAAGTGCTTTCTTCGACTCTCTATTGGCTTAGTCATTAAACATAATGCTATTTACCATAAAATACCTAATAAACATTTAGTTTAATCAAAGATTAACCTAACTTTTATTAGGTTAAGCTTTGTCCAAAGGCCTAACACCGCACTAAGGTATATAAAGTCTTGGATTGGTTGCGCCCCAAACGGTGTAGAGTTCTGGGAATATCAACTCAGCATGTGTCTCCATTTCCGCTACCGTTATGTTCGCATTAGATTGATGACCGAACAGTGTTACTTCTTGTCCGGTAAGTACGCCTTTGATATCAGTCACATCAATCATAGTGGTGTTCATGGACGTTTTTCCAACCACCGGTGCACGTTGCCCGTTGACGATGACATGCGCTCTATTCCCCATTTTTCTGGGGTATCCATCTGAGTATCCAACCGGTAGGTTGGCCAATACACTGTCACGTTTTGTGACGTAACTGCTGTCGTAGCCTACGGTAGAGTTTGCCGGTACCTTGTGTAAGGAAGCCACCCGAGTCTTAAAACTCACGATTGAAGGATATTCGGGATTGGTCGGAAGATCGCCATACAAAACGCCGCCGGGTCTGACCATATCTAGCTGTGCCTCAGGCACGTTCAATGCTGTGTATGAGTTGGACACATGAAGCAGAACATCGTCTCTTTTTAAGTTGGAGTTTTCAAATAACCACGCAGAGCTTTGGTTGAAGTTCGCTAGTTTCCTTCTAACCTCATCAGCATCATAGTTTGGAAAATGAGTCATGATCCCGACAATGTCGACACCTTGGTCATTCGCAATGGCTAATGCCTCTTGCTTGCCCTTTGCGCTGTTCATATCAATCCCGTTTCGAGACATGCCTCCATCGTTCAGGGCTAAGTGAACTTTGATCGTTTTGTCTGCATTTAACGCTTTGATCTGCTTAACTTGTTCTATGCTTCCGATCAATTCTTCAACATCAAGATCCATTGCTTGCTTTATTTCCTCGATATCCGCTGAACGAACACGAATCAACTGGCCTTCAAAGCCACTACCACGAACCGTCCTCGCTTCAGCATTGCTCGCGATGGCAATACAAGGCACATTGAACTCCAGTATCGTCGGCATTAAACCGCGTATACCATTCCCGTAAGCATCCGCCTTCATTACGACACAAAGTTTGGTTTCGCGACTGAGGTTTGAACGGAACTGCGCCATATTTTGTTTTAACTGGCCTAAACTTATTTCCAGCCAAGCGTTTGATTGCTGCACTTGATTGATTACTGGCGGTACATCAGGCAGTGCTAAAGGAGCAGCGATGGAAATCGCTGGATTTAATACTGATGCGACGGCTATTGAAATCAGTGTTGTGCGAAAAACCATAAAACCTCCCTCTTCCACACGGCATTGGTCTAGGTCACTAGTCCAGTTTAAATTTACCCATTGCTTGCTGGAGCGAAGCGGACAAACGGCTGAGTTCCTGGCACCCTTGAGCGGTACTCTCGGAACCCGCTGATACGGATTGCGCCGACATGTTAATATTCTCGATGTTCGAGCTGAGCTCCTCCGCTACACTGTCCTGTTGGTTACAGGCACTGGCGATCTGGGTACCCATATCGGCAATTTCTGTGATGAAGCTAAGAATCGTAGTCATGAGCGCTTGAGACTGATTTCCTTGCTCAACACACGTTTCGATTTGCTTGCGAGAACGGTCTGTCGTTTCTTTCGCTTGGCTCGCGATAGCCTGAAGTTTTTCTATAATGGCAGTGATTTCACTTGTTGAATCCTGTGTCCGCCCAGCAAGCGTACGTACTTCATCCGCAACAACAGCAAAGCCTCGTCCGGACTCCCCTGCTCGAGCGGCCTCAATAGCCGCGTTAAGTGCGAGTAAATTGGTTTGATCCGCAATATCGCGAATCACATCAACGATCGTATTGACTTGATTCGACTGCTGTTCAAGCTCTGCGACGTTTTCTCCTGCTTCGCTCATGATTTTGGCGACATTTTCAATAGAGCCCACCATGACTTGGGTGTTGCGAGCCCCTTCTTGTACTTTGCCATTGGCATCGTTGGCCTTTTCAGCAGAGACTTCCGTGGTGTGCGCAACATCGGCAACGGATGACTTCATCTCACTCATTGCTGTGGCGACATGGGTAACCTGTGATTGTTGGTCCTGCATTTCTTGCGCGGATTTGTTCGAGGTGTGTGTCATTTCGTCGACAGCACGCCCGAGTTCACGAACAACGGTGACGCTCTGATTGATTAAATCTTTGAGATTATGTTGCATTCTGGTTGAAGCGTCAGCTAATTCACCTAACTCGTCGTTACCAATGGCTGATCGATCGAGCGTTCTGGACAAGTCCCCTTCCGCAATGGCATTGGCTTGTTTGACAACTACCACCAAAGGTCCGCAGATCAGTCGCGTCAAAAAGACAGTCATGAGAATCATCACAGCGATGATCAACGCATTAATGATCATAGCGGAACGGCTTAACCCATCAACTGACGATAGAATAGCTTCACGGTTGTTGTTCATTGCGCCTTTGAGGATGTCGACCAAACTGTTTATATCTGCTTCGATGCCTTCAAACTCACCGAGTGAGTTGGCCAAAACGGGATACGCCGTGTCCTTGTCCATATCCAACATAGCCTCATTGAACGAGTCCATTGTTGCTAAATATCCTTGCCACTTTTTATCGAGGCGATCAAACGTTTGTTGTTCTTCGCCAGGCCAGACGGTCTTGCCGTACGCGTTTAGCCCTTCATTAATCTTCTGACGAATGTTTTCATTCTTGGATATCGTCGATTGAATTTTCGTCGCATCATTCATTGCGAAAGCGGCGAACTGCGCTCGTCGCCAAAGAGACATTTGATCTCGAATTGAGTCGACTTTCTCGACCGCAGGCATCGTGTCATCGGTGTAGTTAAGGAGCTCAGCTTTGATGTTCCTGAGCTCACTTAACATTAGAAAGCCAAACCCTAAATTCATGACGGCAATAACGACAAACGCCAAAGCGATTTTTTTGCCGATAGAAAGGTTCTTCACATGCATACCTTGGGTACCTTAAATTGCGTTAAGAGTGCCTAGTGTTTTACATCCCACTGTCGTCTGAGAAGCGAGGCTCGTCCCCTCAGAACAGCGTCAGTATTCCATTAACTCTAATGTTCTAATACTCAATAAAGATAGGCTAGGATGATATGAATGGCGAGACTCATGATGAAAATCTTGCGGCAATAGAGAATCACGCAATTATTAAGTGACGCCGTCACGATTTGTGAGGTAAAAATAAAGCTACATTATTTCAGCACCTTTTTGATGCTTCACTGTGTAAATTACACAACCAATTACATCTCTTTTTTTTGCCACAATTCATAGTTTTCGAGATTCCTAAATACATTTTATAAATCCATTCTACTTTTCAATATATGCAATCAATTACCCAGTAATGGATACTATGGAAAGACGTACTTTTTTAAAGGGTTTAGCAGGAGTAACTCTTGTATCAGGAGAGCTGTTTGCTTCACCAGAGGTAAACCATTCACTCTTCCCAGAATCGATAATGCGAGCTGATTTCACGGCGTCTTCGGGCAATCTCAACTTGCTCTATGGGCAGTTGCCCGATGATATTATGGGCCATGTGTTCTTTGCAGAGGGCATTCCACTTGAACAAGATCATCTTAGCCCGAGTGGTCGTGGTGCGCTGACCCGCTTGGATTTTTCCTCAGGCCAAGTCTCATTTATGCGCAAAATGATCGATACCCCTTCAGCTATCATGCAACAGCATATTCGCTACTGGCCTGATAGATTTAAGTTACTTGGTGGTATGGCGTATTACAGCCCTTCTATGGGGTTTGTTAATTATTGTAATACGGCGCCCAATTATCTCGGTGATAACCGTTTCGCATTAAGTTACGAGGGCGGCGTTCCTTATGAGTTTGATGCGATGACATTAGATCTCATTACACCCATAGGTCATTACCATGAATGGCGAAGCAGTTTGCCACCATGGATGGACGCCCTGACCCCAGACAAATGGCTTTTTCCTCAGGTACGTACCACTGGCCATCCATACTTTGATCTCGAATCAGATGAGTGTTTTACCATTAACTATGGCGGCAATATTTCAAATACTGGGACTAAGAACGGGTTCATCCGACTTCTGAAGTGGGATAAGAAAAGCACTCTTCAAGGGTGGGAGATCATTGGACGAGACGGGCGGCCTGCGTTTATCGCTGCGACAGCACATTCACTGGGTGTCACTCGCCATCACATCCTAATCTTTGAAACGGCGGCACAAGTAGAGCCGTTACGAATGATTGGTATTCGTTCAGTCTACGCTCAACAACACCGAACACCAGTGTGGGTGATCCGCAAGAAAGACCTAGTTTCAAATCGTGACATTGTTGTAGCAGATTACATTGAGCTGAACTTCGATACCTCAGACGTTATGTGTAATTACGATGATCATGAAGACGAAATTACTCTGTATGGTCAGTACCTTGGAGCAATGGATAAATCTGAGCCGCAATATAGCAGAGATAGATTGCTTTTTGGAGGAAGAGTCCGTGATTCGCTCGCAGGCTATCCTGCCGCACCAGTGGATGTCGGTGGTCTAGTCAGAGCTCGCATCCAGGTACAATCTGATTCAGTGCGAGAAATTACGGGAGATTTCCGCTTAATACGAAATGACCAGCTTTTCTGGGATATGAACGACCCTGCCTATCGAGGGCATTTCCAATTCCCAGAGCAATTTGACCATATTTACTGGGCGGCTGTGGGTTATCGCAAAGACCATGTTGTTGAGCGTGTTTCTGACGCGTATTCGCAATACCCTAACCGCCTATTTACCAATGACTCTCTGCCTCAGGAAGACCAGCCATCCGCACTTGTCCATATGGATTGTCAACAGATGGTAGTCACGGATGCCTATCAATTTCCAACTGACTGTGTAATGCGCACCCCTCAGTTTATGTCTAGACCCGGTAGCCACGCTCAAGATGATGGCTACATTTTTACCGCAGTCGTTCGTAAGGAACCAACCAACACAATGGGTAATGGCAAAGAAATCTGGATTTTTGATGCGAAAAACCTCACTCAAGGTCCTCTTGCCATTTTAGGTCATCCGCAACTCAATTTTGCAACAACCAATCATGCGCTTTGGGTTCCAAATATAGGTCCAAGACCACTGGATGGATACAAAGCTAACGTTGGCGACTTCTTCCGCAGTCGAGTCTCTCAGCATAGGCGTGCCGTTCGAGACGTTATCGAACAACAAATATTGCCACGATTTGGCTGATAGAAAATTTCCATTTCGAGCTGATAAAGCTCAATGTCACGATGCTTTTAAATAAGGAATATTTAATGAGAATAACAACTCTCGCGCTCGGCGCTACCTTAATATCGGCTGCATTAGGAACAGCCTTTGCGCTTCAGACGAGCGAACCCGAACGCGAAATCTCGAATTATCAGGGAACGTATACTTGCCACCCTGAAGCGGTCTACGATCCACAATCCATTGAAGGTGTCCAAGCTATCATCAAAGATGCATTGATACGCGATAAGAAGGTAATGACGGGCAATCGCAAGTTTGCCAGCCAAATTGATGCAGCTTGTGCGGGTGATGACCAAGTTCAGTTAACGCTAAAAGCCATGAATAAGATCGTTCATTTTGACTCAGCGAATAAACGCGTCACTGTTGAAGCAGGAATGAGATTTAACGACTTAAACGACTTCCTTCGAGAACAAGGTTATGCGATTAACATGGTGACTGAGTTAGCCATATTTACGGTCGGCGGTATGCTTGGCAGCGGTACTCATGGTTCAACACTGGACAAGCCCAGCAACATGCTAGCCGACTATGTGACTGAACTAAAAGTCGTCGATGGTCAGGGAGACGTTCGAGTATTGAACGGTGATTTGCTCAATGCTGCTCGCGTAAATCTGGGCGTACTAGGTGTCGTAGTAGAGGTCACTTTAGCGATTGAAGAAGCCTTTAAAGTCAAAGCAGAAGTGACAGGGTATCGTGACGATTCTGGTCTAGAAGATGTGATCCTAGACATTGCACGTAACAACTACTCAGCCAATATTGCTTGGTTCCCGGGCCTAGGCCGTTACACTACAACGCTTTACAACCCTGTTCCATTGGAAACACAAGGAGAAGCGTACAACGCTCAGGCGGATGTGTCTGATGCCGAAGAGTTCTTTTTTGGCTTGTTGTTTAATGCTGCTCACGAATTCCCAGGGACTGGGCTACAGTGTTTAGCCGCTGTAGCGCGCTACAATGCAAGAGCAAAATCCTACTTTCGTGACAGTAATACCGGCAAGAAAGTAAGTGAACCTATTGGTTATTCAGATCAAATGCAGTACTTCAAATGTAAAGACCCCAACAAATGCATTTGGGACAGGCTGCCTATCGCACTTCAGGAAGTAGCGATTGATATTGAACGTTTACCTGATTGGATTCGTGATGTACGCGACATTGTCGCGGCTCATCCAAGAACTTGCTTCCCTCTTAACGGCATTTACTTCCGCTTTGGTAAAGCGTCAGACAGCTATATTGGCATGAGTGCTGGTCGCGAAACCGCATTTGTTGGGATCGAGTACACATTACGCCAAGAAGGTAAAAAAGAGCCGAAGAATTACTTCGTGAATTTGGAGATAGAGCAGCTGTCACTGCGTAAGTACGACGCACGGCCACATTGGGGTAAAAACTCGGTTGCTATTTTTGAGGACATGCCTTCTCGATTCCCGATGTGGTCAGAATTCTTGCAAGCAAAAGCAGAGTTGGATCCTTACAACGTGTTTACCAATCCTTTCTGGGAGCGCGTGAGTGGCGACATTCCTATGGAAGACTATTTAACACCGGGGTGTAATGTTCGTGGCGAGTGTTACTGCCAAACCGATGAACACTGCCAGTCTGGAACCCAGTGTCAGGACGGACTTCACTTCACCGACGCCCGTATATGTCGCTAGTTCCCCCTGTCGGCCATAGGGTTAGCGCCCTATGGCTGATGGAGCTTCACTGTTTCATCAGCATTTATTGAAAGGAAGCCAGATAATGAATCTCAGATCGATTTTACTTATCCTTGTATCGATGTTTACTCTTTCTACAACTGTTTCTGCCACTACCTTAGATGATATTCGACCACACCTGCCAAGCTCAGATAAAACCTGGGCAGAACAGTGGTTCTATAACATCGCTGTGCCGGATGTCGGTTATTTCAAGATCAGTCTCCAGAGCTATATCGCGCCGGATTTTAACCAACCAACGCCCAAAGCCTATGTGCATCTTGCTTTTACCCCACTCAACGGCCAAACCGTAAAATACGATATTTTCCGCGACGAACTCATCCTGAAAGGTTTTGATGACGCAGCGCTTTTTCACTATGAAATTCCAGGGATAGTTGTCGCCAATCAAGACTCGCTTGAAGTCACCTACGATGACTTTCATTTTTCAATGCGTTGGGATGGAGAGCATGCTCATTATTGGCGAGGATTAAACCCAGGACAGACCCCTTTTGGGATAATTCCTGAATTGCCCGGTGTCGGAGGCAAATGGTTTCTCTACACGGTAGGAACGCCGGTTCAGTATAGCTTTTCAGATGGCAATGTCTCTTTATTCGGCACTGGTTATACTCAGGTTGATAAAGGCTGGTATGACAAAGAATCGAGTGCTGGCATGGTCTATAGCATGGGGTTGTCCGATGATCTCTACTACATGTTCACAGGAGCAAAGATCGGTAATTCCAATATAGAGCTTTGGGCTGGACGCTACATTTCAGACAACTATGATCTGATCTTCTACCCAGCGATTGGGAATCTGTCAGTCAAGCGTGAATATGATTCTTGTGCTGGCTACCTAAAAGTTGAAATGAACAAAATTAAATACAAAATGGTCATGGAAGCCAAATCTGATTTGGCAGATTTCTATCCTCTTGAGTTCCCATCCGTTATTATTTTTGGAGGGGAACAAAAATATATGAAGTCTATGAAAGCCGATGTAACTTTCTCTCTATATGAGTTTGGACAGCTGGAGGAATCTATACATATGCCCCAAGCACTGTTAGAGTTTAGTGGTCCTTTCTACTGCGATGATGTGACAGACAAATAACCACCGTTTCGTAACTTGGCTGGACTTCGCTCAGCCAAGTTCGCGTCTTGATAAGCTACCTTTTCGTTTCCCCACGTGTCCAGTTCAGGAAGTAATTTGATGCGAACTGAGCGCCTTCAACCCCCATATTGACATTAAATGAACATGACTAAATTAGACTCTATTAAATTAGTTCAATCAAATATTAAACTTTAACTGAATAGCATATAAAATTTAATAGTTCTAAAAACACACTATTGAATCAGA
>NZ_JAPPTP010000089.1:0-307 GCF_027587155.1 Vibrio sp. T11.5 | reverse complement strand
GAGTTGACCATAGCAATTGCGCGCGATCACATGGTAGTTGTCATAATTGGCAAACTCTGTGTCCTTGAGGAAGGACTCAAGCACATCTTCAAACTCAGCGGGATTAGTAATCCAAAATAGGCCATCTTGAAACCCCGAAAACCCCATCTGTCGCCAATATTCCAGCAACCTATCGGGTAAGAGCCCACGATAGCGCTCTATTTGCTCTGAGGTGGCGACGACAAGTTCTGTCGGGCTACCAAATTTTGACAGAAAAAACGCTAAGTATTCATCGTTCATCTGTTTGACGTCCTTGTAATGGCCGACT
>NZ_JAPPTP010000088.1:0-348 GCF_027587155.1 Vibrio sp. T11.5 | reverse complement strand
CACGCCTTACTGGCTTTGCTTAACCAGCCGTCAATCCAGTTCCGCACCACTGCGCGACGTATTGATAGAGCGGAGTCAAGCCACAGCGCGACCGTCCATTTTAAACAAGAGGTGACCATCCTGCTGCCCAACGCTTATGACAATGAAGCCGTGACCCTGAGCATCGAAAGCGGCTTTCCGCCCTCGGATTATCAGAACTTTACCGCTCACACCTTATTCAGCGGCCAAGTAACACGCGATAAAAATGAGCCGACTCTGTGCCGCTATCACTTACCTTTACCTCAACCACTGCAACACTTAGTGGCGCAAGGGCAAGGGACCATCAGGCAAGAAAGACTCAACGTGTTT
>NZ_JAPPTP010000087.1:0-349 GCF_027587155.1 Vibrio sp. T11.5 | reverse complement strand
GCAAACAGTAACCCTAACCGAAAAAGGGATAATAGTCACCGAGCTGACTTTAGTCCCTGATGCCTGCTTTGCTGCCTTACGTTACTCTGGTTATGCCGGTATTGCTATTTCGCTTATTGGTGTGGTGCTGGTCGGGCCGATGATGTTTGTTGGCGCCGGCGCTGGGCTATTAATGTCGTTTAAAATGGCCGGAGTAGTCAATAGACCTAGGCAGCGAGTGCATCCTTTCGCCCCAAAAGCAATTTATAGCATTTATACCGTTCCTGAAGGCCGTTATAAACACGGGCTGATTGAATCCCATTTGTCGCCGAAGATAGAAAAAGAAGTGGAGAGTGAAGAGAAGAAGGCG
>NZ_JAPPTP010000086.1:0-357 GCF_027587155.1 Vibrio sp. T11.5 | reverse complement strand
ACGTTTATACACGTTAAGAGACGATACTGGGTCTGTAGCTCAGGTGGTTAGAGCGTTCGCCTGATAAGCGAGAGGTCGGTGGTTCAAGTCCACTCAGACCCACCAATCTTCCTCCCAGAAGAATTGGCACACAGTATCAACACCTGATGGGGCTATAGCTCAGCTGGGAGAGCGCCTGCCTTGCACGCAGGAGGTCAGCAGTTCGATCCTGCTTAGCTCCACCATCTTTAAGCGCATTTCTTTTTAAAGAAAAAGTCTTAAGTGTTCTTAAAAATGGTTTTCATCAGAAAATCGAGCTCTTTAACAATTTGGAAAGCTGACGAATAACAACAATCCCCATCTCTTTGAGATGCGTTG
>NZ_JAPPTP010000085.1:0-359 GCF_027587155.1 Vibrio sp. T11.5 | reverse complement strand
AACCCGAAGAGAAGGAGCCAGCCTTCGCTTACGCGGTCGAATACGCGTGCGAGATGAGTTTGTACAGCAAGGCAGTCGAGCCACACATAGGCAGCCTGCTAGGCAAGACGGCACAAGAAAGCCGGCTCCCTCAATGGCGTCAAGTCGCCAATGGCCCTCATACCCGCAGCATGGTCTCGATAGACAAGCAAGAAACCCAACAATTGTGGGTGGGAAGCAAAGCCCCGCTTCCGGTCAATGCCGAACTCCGTTGGGCAGACATCATCCCTCAAGACAAAGACCACCTCACTATCGAATACGCGTTTGTGCCAATTCGCCCCGCGATCCAAATCGGCGAAATGCTCGGCCTACCGACCGAA
>NZ_JAPPTP010000084.1:0-359 GCF_027587155.1 Vibrio sp. T11.5 | reverse complement strand
CACCCGAAGAGAAGGAGCCAGCCTTCGCTTACGCGGTCGAATACGCGTGCGAGATGAGTTTGTACAGCAAGGCAGTCGAGCCGCACATAGGCAGCCTGCTAGGCAAGACCGCACAAGAAAGCCGACTCTCTCAATGGCGTCAAGTCGCCAATGGCCCTCATACCCGCAGCATGGTCTCGATAGACAAGCAAGAAACCCAACAATTGTGGGTGGGAAGCAAAGCCCCGCTTCCGGTTAATGCCGAACTCCGTTGGTCAGACATCATCCCTCAAGACAAAGACCACCTCACTATCGAATACGCGTTTGTGCCAATTCGCCCCGCGATCCAAATCGGCGAAATGCTCGGCCTACCGACCGAG
>NZ_JAPPTP010000083.1:0-400 GCF_027587155.1 Vibrio sp. T11.5 | reverse complement strand
GGAAGCTCTACATCATCCAACGCTAGAGATTCTTCAGACTCAGCGACGACAGGCGCTTCAAGCTCTGGCTCTTGTGCAACATCCGCCAGTGCATCGTCTTCGCTGTATTCTGGAAGTTCTAAGTCATCCAGTTCCAATGATTCTTCAGACTCAGCGACAGGCGCTTCAAGCTCTGGCTCTTGTGCAACATCCGCCAGTGCATCGTCTTCGCTGTATTCTGGAAGATCTACATCATCCAGCGCTAGAGATTCTTCAGACTCAGCGACAGGCGCTTCAAGTTCTGGCTCTTGTGCAACATCCGCAAGTGCATCGTCTTCGCTGTATTCTGGAAGCTCTACATCATCGAGCGCTAGAGATTCTTCAGACTCAGCGACAGGCGCTTCAAGCTCTGGCTCTTGTT
>NZ_JAPPTP010000082.1:0-401 GCF_027587155.1 Vibrio sp. T11.5 | reverse complement strand
TACGTTACTCTGGCTATGCCGGTATTGCTATTTCGCTTATCGGTGTGGTGCTGGTCGGGCCGATGATGTTTGTTGGCGCCGGCGCCGGGCTATTAATGTCGTTTAAAATGGCAGGAGTAGTCAATAGACCTCGGCAGCGAGTGTTGCCGTTTAATTCTTTGCTTAACTATGAATTTCGTATTGCACCTTGCATCCAATATAAAAACAACCTTGTTCAGTGGCATATGTCACCAATGATCGAAATGGTTCACGCTGAGGATGATGAAGAAGGTAGAGACCTTTATCGCTCCAATCGAAACTTTTACTTTTTAAGTTATGCCGCCTCCCATGAGGAGCAAGCTAAAATCGTAAAACACTTAGCCCCCTTTCTTACTGTTGTCGAGGAAGAGTAAGTATTCACG
>NZ_JAPPTP010000081.1:0-430 GCF_027587155.1 Vibrio sp. T11.5 | reverse complement strand
TTTTGTTTTAGCCCTGTGGAAGCGAGAGGGTCAGGTGGTGGTCGACCAGCACTTGCTGTTTAGCCGAGACGCCATGGATGACCAAGCCATGTCGGCGGTAGACACGGCCTTTTTAAATGAGCATGGCGTCCAGCTCGATATGGACGCCATCATCCCTTTGACCAAAGGACCAGTCGTGGAAGAGGTTAGTCGCCGAGCCGCTCATAAGGCGGCTCAAGGGGAAACTCTCGAGCAGATTGCTCAGCAGCACGGTGTCACTCTTGAGACCTTACAAACCTTAAACCCGACGTTGCCATTATCGCCACTGGATAAGGGGGCGGCCATCTACACCGAGCCCGTGAGGGTGTACAACCATGCGCTGGATGTCGGTTACCCAGCCTTTACCGCCCGGCTCAGTGAGGGGCTGCTATCGATAGACCGCATCGCCCGA
>NZ_JAPPTP010000080.1:0-430 GCF_027587155.1 Vibrio sp. T11.5 | reverse complement strand
ACGGGCGATGCGGTCTATCGAGAGCAGCCCCTCACTGAGCCGGGCGGTAAAGGCTGGGTAACCGACATCCAGCGCATGGTTGTACACCCTTACGGGCTCGGTGTAGATGACCGCTCCCTTATCCAGTGGCGATAATGGCAACGTCGGGTTTAAGGTTTGTAAGGTCTCAAGAGTGACACCGTGCTGCTGAGCAATCTGCTCTAGAGTTTCCCCTTGAGCCGCCTTATGAGCGGCTCGGCGACTAACCTCTTCCATGACTGGCCCTTTGGTCAAAGGGATAATGGCGTCCATATCGAGCTGGACGCCATGCTCATTTAAAAAGGCCGTGTCTACCGCCGACATGGCTTGGTCATCCATGGCGTCTCGGCTAAACAGCAAGTGCTGGTCGACCACCACCTGCCCCTCTCGCTTCCACAGGGCTAAGACAAAG